>JAUPVY010000028.1 GCA_030916785.1 Patescibacteria group bacterium | reverse complement strand
CAAGCTTGTAGCGTGGAAGAATAGATCCTTTTCTGATGCTTGATCTGGTTTAATAAAACCAAAACCTTTATCAGTAACTCTTGCGATTGTACCTGTTTGCATGTTCTATAAGAGAAACTACTTCTAAAATATCAAAATGATTGCTGTATTTGTAAACCCGACTTCGTTTCTCTTACAGGTCAAATTTGATACCTATATTAAAGCACCCCTAGGAAATAAAGTCAATCAAATGAGAAGCAGAATTATCAACACTCCAGCCAGAATACGGTAAACGCCGAAAATCATAAAAGAATGGTTTTGTATAAAGCGTATAAAAAACTTGATGGCAAGATAGGCAAAAATGAAAGAGAATACAAATCCCAGCAAAAGCCTCTCTAAATCCCCGGGATAAAAACTAAGTTTTGACTGAACTAGGTCAAAACCTGTGGCTGCGACTATTGTAGGCACAGCCAAAAGGAATGAAAACTCTACGATATTTTTCCGTGAAATACCTAGACCCATCCCACCGATTATAGTAGCGCCAGATCTGGATACTCCGGGAACTATCGCCAAAGCCTGGATAAGTCCAATCAAAAAACTTTTTTTGTAACTTATATCTTCAAGCTTTTGTGTATCATCCTCTATCTTTTTCTTTTGGAAAAATTCAAAAATTATAATTATGATTCCGCCGACTATTAAGGCGTAAGCTATGGTTGCCAGGCTTTCAAATAAAAAGTCTTTGATAATGCTATATAGAAGGAATCCGATAATCGCAGTAGGAATAAAAGCAGTTAAAATTTTCTTACTCAGATTTAAGTTACCTAAAACTTTTTTCCAGTATATTAAGACGACTGCGAGTATGGCGCCGAGCTGTATCGCCACCACAAAAGTTTTAAAAAATTCCGTCTCTGGAATATTTAAAATTTCTCCAGCTACGAGTAAATGCCCAGTCGAAGAAACCGGCAGGAATTCGGTAAAACCCTCTACCATTCCTAAAATAAGCGTATCTAAAAAATTCATTTTTTTATTATACTACAAAGGCGATTTATGATATACTCCCGAATTATGAATACAAAAATAAAGAATACAAAGATAGTTGCGACTCTCGGTCCAGCTTCTGCAAAAGAAGAAGTTTTGGAGAAGATGTTTAAAGAGGGGTTGAATGTTATTCGTATGAATTTTAGTCATGGTGACCACGCCAGCCATCAAAAGAATTTAAATCTAGTCAGGAAAGTTGCTAAAAAAACAGGGTCCAACATATCCATACTTCAAGACCTCTCTGGTCCAAAGATTCGTATTGGAGATTTTAAGGATGGAAAAATTGTCCTTAAAAAAGGTCAAACTTTTACTCTAACTACAAAAAAGATTTTAGGTGATGAAACTATCGTTTATATAAATTATGAAAAGTTGCCGAAAGAGATAAAGCCGGGATCCTCTATTATGATTTTTGACGGGAAAATAAATCTGAAAGTTAAAAGTATTGCGGGCGAAGAAATAAAATGTACAGTTGTCGAAGGGGGAGAGATTTCAAACAGAAAGGGTGTAAATGTTCCAGGTGCGAATCTTTCCATAAAATCACTGACTGAAAAAGATAAGACAGATATAGAATTTGGTGTAAAAAACAAAGTGGAGTTCGTGGCATTTTCTTTTGTAAGAACAGCCGGAGACGTCTTAGAGCTTCGGTCTATTTTAGATAAAGCAAAATCAAAAAGTTTAATAATCTCTAAAATAGAAACGACTGAAGCAGTAGATAATTTTGATGAAATACTAAAAGTGGCAGATGGTGTGATGGTCGCAAGAGGGGATTTGGCGGTTGAGGTGGGCGCGGAAAATGTTCCAGTTCTCCAAAAAGATTTTATTTCAAAATGTAATAAGGCTGGGAAGCCAGTGATAACCGCCACTCAAATGCTTGATTCGATGGAGCATTCTCCTGTTCCGACACGAGCAGAAGTTTCAGATGTTGCAAATGCTATTTTTGACGGAACTGACGCTATCATGCTTTCGGGGGAAACAGCTACAGGGCATTTCCCGGTTGAATCTATAAAGGTTATGAGTAGAGTTGCTCTTGTTTCAGAAGAGTCGCTACCTCTTAGAAAATTTATTGATTTGGATGGAGACGAGGAGGTGGTAAACGCCGTAACTCTTTCTGTGGTCAGAGTGGCCGAAGATGTGAACGCAAAAGCTATCATCGCCCTAACAGAGTCAGGATTAACAGCTCGAATGATTACTCGTTTTCGTACACCGTTTAAAATTTTCAGCATAAGTCCTCACGAAGTTGCCTGTAAACAACTCGTGCTTTCTTACGGAGTTTATCCAGTAAAAATGTTGTGCTCAAAAAATGTTGATGTTTTTACAAAACAGATTACAAAATTTGTTGTAGAAAATAATATTGCTAAAAAAGGTGAGAAGGTTGTAGTTTCGGCCGGTATGCCATTTGGAAAGGTTGGAAGTACAAATACTTTGCTTGTGCTTACTATTTAATACAAAACAAAAAACACCCTTACGGGTGTTTTTTGTTTTTAACTATTTCTAGCGTTTTTAAGAGCTTTTGCCCACCAAGAAAGTTGTTCTAACATATTTTGCATTGGCTTTTCGTATTCATCCAGCGCACCCGATTTCAGTTGACCTTTTTCATCTGTTAGGTTCCAAGGAGACATTATGTGAACTCCGTTTCTGATTGGCGCCATTTGAAGTTCCACTGCAACCTCGCGAAGCTGTTCTACAGCTCGTGCCCCTCCAGCGCTTCCGTAAGATAGGAATCCAACTGGTTTGTTGTTCCATTCTACGTAGATGGAGTCGATAGCATTTTTAATTGCAGAAGAATATCCGTGGTTGTATTCTGGGCTTATCATAACAAAAGCATCAGAGCCCCTGATTTTATCTGCGAAAGAATTTATTTTTTCATTTCCATAATCTTTATTTGTGATATAGGCTGGAGAAACAGCTGACTCAAAGTTTGGTAGATTTTCTTCTTTTAAATCTATAAAGCTAACTTCAAAGCCTTCCATTTTTTCCGCAACTTCTTTTATCATTTTGGCTGGCCACTCTCCGAAACGGCCGATTCGGACGCTTCCTAAAATAATGCTCAGATTTATTTTTTCGCTCATATAGATTTAAATTAATTTATAATTGGTCTTGTATTATATCATATGGAAAAAATAAAAATAAAAGGATATTTAGATTAATTATTTGTTAGATTATTTCTTTTTTCCATTTCTTCCATAATCTTTTTCTTGTAAAAAGAAACGGTGTTGTCTAGTGTTTCAGGAGTTATATCTAGAGACTGTTGGTCGGTTAACAAGTTTTTCCAAGGAGCTATTTCGTCATATTTGTAATTCCCAAAGATTATCACTGGAGTTCCACTGGCTAGCACTGTTTGTTCATTTTTCGATAGTATCCATTGGTCGGCCCAGCTATAGAGCCACCTTGCGTCATCTTCAAAAAGTCGTACGCAAGAATGGCTTGCAGGTTCGCCAGGCATTTCGTATTGGTGCATTCCCGTGCCTTCTGTGTTGTCTAGATTAAAATTCCATTTCATTATCCATTCGTCATCAAAAGTACTGATTGCCTCTTTTGCTTTCCAGTTTGTAAAATACAAATAGCTTTCTGTTGGAGTGAGCTGTTTGCCCGTACTTACCGGACCCCATCTGACTAATTCTCCATTTTCATAAACTGCAAAAGCCTGGACTCTTTGTGATATAAGTAAAAGCTTTGGGATTTCTGTTGAGATTTTTAAATCTTTAGGAAAAGGGGACAAAGACATAAAATCTTTAATATCATAAGATAAAACAAGACTGCTTCCTGGTTTTAGGAATTCACTGTTTATACGATTTAGCTTTAGGGTATTTTCTAGATCTGCGCCGTCTACGTACTGGCGGAGTTCTTCGAGAGGTGTTTCAGTAGTAAGCGTTAGGGAATAGTAGTTATTTATTTCGGTAACATCTTTTTTGTTTGATCCTAATATTTTTTCAAATATGTTTTCAGTTGCGAGGGTTTCTTCTGGTGGATTTACGCCTTCGGACATCTCGTTTTTCCCAGATTTATTCATCAGAAAAAAACCTATACAAATAGCAATAATAAAAGTAATTATTATTTTATTTTTATTAGAAATCACTTTAAGGTTTGTTTAGGTTCTAAAAACAAATTTACTTTAACGGGTTTTGTCCGTTTATAAGTCTGATTAAAATCAGAACAATAGCCACAACCAAAAGGATGTGAATAAATCCTCCTAAAACTCCAAAACCAATAAATCCAAGAGCCCATAAAATCAGTAGTATAATCGCGATAGTTGTAATCATATAAAAGTTGGTTACTTAGTAATTAATTAACAAACTTGACGAGATAAGTTAACCATATTCTAATCATACACTTTATTACATATAATGGATAGTTTTATGTATAGAGCTTTTTTATATCTTTTTGCCAAATCTAGGTATATAATATATAGGTAACTGCTTTATGGTTTTTATAAGCCTTCAAGGTGGACATATTATCAGATAAAATTTATTGTAAATTTATTTATGAATACTAAAACTGCTCTAATTATTTTAGGTGTTGCTGTGGCTATAATTGCTATTATCGCAATTACTCGACCAAAAAATAATGAAATGGAAACAGAGCCTCAGATTGATCCAGTAACAGGAGAAGTTATCTTGGGAACAGGAGGGCCAGACGAAACTCCAGCCCAAACTATCGCCCCAGGAGAAAACCCTGCTGCTCCAGTAAGCCCAGATTTTCCAAAAACTGGATTTAAACCAGCTAAGTAAAAAGTGAAGAAAATTAAAATGCCCCGCAGCCTTCGGCTGCGGGGCATTTTAATTTAATAAATCTTTTCCGTAAAAACTACAAGCCTTTCGCTGTGAGTATCTAGCCAGTCGTTCCAGTCTCCCGTGCAAGTAATAAGGTTTAAGCGAACTATTCCGTCATCCGCAGAAAATATCTGTGTCGTGTCGGCATAAATCGGATAGCTTTGTATTTTTGTTACTTTAAAATGGTCCATATTTCCGTAGTTGTTTGTCACGCTTACAGTGTCTCCAATTTGTATATTTTTTAAATTCGTGAAGACGGCATCTTCGCCGTTTTTCCAGTTTACGTGCCCCGCAAGCACTGAGCTTCCAACTTCTCCGGGTTTCGTGCCGAGGCTATACCATCCGACATTGTGGCCAAAAGTTGGTACAGCCATCGCTCCATCCAAAATCCCAACAGCCTCTATCGGTGCATTTACTCCAATACTTTCGATTGATATTTTTACAGGATATGTTTGTTTTAATTCCTCTGTGACGGTGATAGTTTCTTTTGGCTGGACCTTTGGATTAGGTTCTTTAGGTACTAAAAAAGCCAAAGCGCAAAGCACGGTAAAACCAGTAAATGCAAGAATATTCGGCAATTTTTTCATCTGGGTATTATATCAAAAAAGCCTCTATTAGATAGAGACTTTTTTGTAATGCTCTGAATGTGGGAAGATGTTCGAGAGGTGGTAGGCAAGTAATGAAGATTGAGACACGTATTATATAATTTATTTTTGAAGACAATAGTATGACATTTTTTCTGAAGTGAATGACCCCGTGTTGCCCCCATTACGCCAAGCATCAGACCAGGTTAATTCATTTTCTCCAACAGCAACAGTTTTCGGGTACCATTTTTTACAGTACTCAAGTTTGTCTATAGTTGCACCAGAAAAACCGTCTGGATCAGTAGTCCACGTGTCATTCTCTAGATGCAGGTTTACTTTGCCAAGCCAATACATAATCTGTTTATTTTTATCTTTATTAGAAATTTCCCCTACTTCTTCTTTTGGTGTAACCGTAGGATCATTATCTATCTCTGTTATTAGTTCCGCCTTCGTATCTTTAATCAATGTAGGCTCACCTGTCTCGCTTGTTGTTTCTAAATTGTTTGTATTCATTATTACATCACTTAATTTCTTTACAATAAATTTTACATCTTTATTGTTATATTCATTACTAATTTTACCAAGATAGTTGATTATATATTCACCATATAAAGTAGAATCTTGATTTATAATAATTGGTTTTCCATTTTGGATGTATTCAAAAGTATATGTTGGTCCATTTACCCATGCACCAGATTCCCAACCCGTGTAAATAACTTTTCCTTCAATATCTCCGATAATGGCTGCTTGACCTGGCTTTAATATAAAAGTGTCGTTGGTTGTAGTTTTTATGGGTTGTAGAACACTCTCACCATACTTTGTAATTATTGGTGGATCTCCGTCAAATGTTGAGTTTAGAGAACCTAGGTATGCCCAAATACCAACTACAATAATAGACCATATTATTACTTTAATTATTCTTTTATTTGCGCGCTCTTTTGTGTCTGTTACTCTTATTTTTATTCTAAGGAATATAGAAATTATTAAACACACAATAAGCACTAATAAGATTATTGGTATTGCAAAATTAAGTAAGTTTGCAATGATAGCTAAAAAGTTAAACATGAGGTGTAAAACATGATATAATAATTTTAATATTATATCATTTTAAAATAAAAAAAGTCGCCACATGGGCGACTTTTTTGTGATACTCTCAATGTGGGAAGAAGTTCGAGAGGTTGTGGGGAAGTAAAAACAAAAAACCCACTGCAAGCAGGGGTTTCCTGCTCAGTGGGTGGTCCTCACAGATAGTACAGTTGATCAAGGGCGTTAACAAGTTCAGAACCACCGTTTGACAGAGGTCCTGATGAGCCACTATCCTTGGCATTTCCCGTGACGAACCAATACTTGTTCTCATCTCGGTCTAAGATGATCATGACTCCGTGCCTTCCTGCAAAACTTGGGAAGGATAAGCCATAGTTGCCTTTTGATTTCCACGTAAGTTCTGCTTTGTGTGGAGATCCTCCTTCCTCTCCGTGAAAATGGTTAACCAGTTGTGGTTCCAACTGATTCGCTTCATTTTCTCGGAAAATAATGGTGCCTAGAAGGTCTTGAAGGTAGACGTCTCCATTACAAAGACCAACTAAAACAATACTAGCTATTTTGAGTTCCATGGGTTCCGTGTTGGTTCGTGTCAGGTTCTTTTCATCTATAACATTACTCATTTAAAAAGATGTGTCAATTAAATAAAAAAAGCCCTATAACATAGGACTTTTTTTGCGATGCTCCCTCTATTGGACAAGTTTAGAACTGCAAATTGGACCAAGATTAAAAGTGATTTACACTTTAGCGGTATTTGGGGATTATTTCCGATACTTGAACCCTAGAGCCAGTTTTTTTTAAAATGCTAT
>JAUPVY010000027.1 GCA_030916785.1 Patescibacteria group bacterium | reverse complement strand
CTCCCAGAAGAAGGACTGCCGGCCTGGTTAGTAGACTCTAGATCATAAGAAACACTACTTTCATACAAAACAAAATTTTCAGGAATCTGTGAAATTATGTCTTTAGCTAGTGATGATTTTAAAGAATCCTCTAATTCCTTGTCCACCGCAGACAATGTTTCCTCACTAACTACTTTTTGCATACCAGAAAATCCTCCTGTCATTTCTGTTTTTGACCTACCATACATCTTTGTGTACTTAGGAGTGCCCTTGAAACCTGCTATGGTAAAATCTTTCAGACCAATATTATAACTAGGTCCTGGCTTATCTGCTTCTACCATAACTTCAACACTACCTGCCACACTCTTGCCCTCTTTTGTTTGTATCCCTGGCACCACTACATCTGTTTTGGTTCTATAAACCAAACCTTCAGGAGTTTCAAATCTTGTAGTAGCTATAAGTTTCTGTGGTTCGGAACTGTAATTGTTGTAAATCACTATTCTACCTGTTGCTTTTTTTTCTACATTTGTTTCTTCGGAAGCCGGTACTGTTTTCTCTACATCTTTTGTAGTTGTTACTATTTGATAGACAAGACCTCCGTTAGTGGAAGTATCTTTTTGTGCTTTAAAGGCCTCGTTTACAGAAACAATCTCATTTTTAGGAGTTATTTTAATATCAGCACTCTTAAATAAAGCCGAAATGCCAAAAACCAAAGCTATAACCAGTATTCCTACTGAAAAATATAAAACTTTTTTTGAACGCTTAACTGGTTCATCATAATCATATTTATACGAAAAATCTTCCACGGGAGGAGGAGGTGCAACTTTTTTTGTTTCAATATCTTTTCGCACCATAGGAACTACTCTCTCCGGCTTCTCTACCTTCTCTACTCTTTCAGGACGTTTTGATTTGTAGAGCAATTCTACATTTCGGATGCTTTTTTTAGGAGGTATAACGTCTTGAACTATATTTTTTTTCATATTCAATATCATTGTAACGCACATTAACTCTTTTATGCAAACAAAATCTGTTTAAAAACTAGAGTCTTATATGTGGAGAAGTTTATTATAGAAGACAGCCAAAATTATAAGCGAGTTGCCTATCTCTTTTTCTGGAGTTTTAAGATATAAATTAGATAGAAGTGTTTCATCTACGAGTTTAACCTCCGCGTGTTTCCTAAAACTTGAAGTTGCATCCTCTTTTTGCAGACTTAGAAAATCAATAAATATCTGCGAGACGTATTTGTCTGCCATTATCAATGTTTTTTTAGGCCAAGTCATGTTGGGTGAGAGACCCAAAAGTGCTTTTCCAAAATAAACAGCCCATTCTTTTTCTAGTTTTTCTAGTAAGGATTCTATGGATTTCACATTGGTAGCATCTATTTTGTTAGAAAGATACATCATGAGATTTGACTCTGCTATTTTAGAGGAAGTCTTGAAAAGTTTTGCCATAGAACGAATTATAGTATTTTTACCAAACGGAAATGAGACAATGGAGGTTAGAGCATGGTCTTCTACCAAGATAGCGTCTGTAGTTTCTCCATCCACATTGAGTAACATAAAATTTGAATCAGTTGAAAAGTTATCTCTGGCAGTAGAAAACAAGACCATTGGAAAGCTGTTTACTATCAGGTTTTCTTTTGGGATATGAGTTTCTTTAAAAATAAGACCTGCTATTTTTTCTTCTATCCCCTTGCTAACTGCGGAAAGCAAAATTGATACATCAAAATCTTTAGTTTTTTTACCCAAGATATCTTCAACCGCGTATCCATTTATTTTTGTTTGTATAACACTTTTTTCTATTGTATTAAATTGTTGGCTACTACCCCCTGAATAAACCTCAGATAATTCTTTTTTGAACAAATCCTCTTCTTTCTTTGCTATGTCGTTAATAAACTTTTTTGTAATAATAAACAAATGATCTTGTGACAAATGTATGTCTTTTGTCTTCAAAATAAGCCAAGGGGACGAGAAAGAAACCATAACATGAGAAATCTTTTTATTTTTTAAACCAATTTTTGCCCAACCCTTACTTGTTATCTCCTTGAGAGAGGACTCCAAGAGAGACGAAACACCATCTGGCAGTTTCATTGCATCAGGTTCTACTCCAATGAATTGTGTCTCCACTGAATAGAGAAATTTTGGGACCTGGCCTGGCCGGAAAGACACAAGGGCCGTATTTATACTGCCATTATTTATATTAATGAGAAGTGAAACGTTCTCTTTTTGTTTATCAAAAAGTGACATAAAGTTTTTTCATTAATTTTTTTATTGCAAAACTGCTTTTATTCTACGCACACCTTGTGATACAGCTTCTTCTTTTGTTATCTTGAAAGCCCCTAGTTCTCCGGTATTCTCCACGTGTGGTCCTCCACAAAATTCTTTTGAGTAAGCCGTCTCGAGTGTCTCTCCTATGTAGTATATACTAACATCTTCACCATATTTATCTCCAAAAACATGTGCAGCTCCTGTTTTTTCTGCATCCTCTTTTTTCATCACAACTTTTTTCATTGGTAGTTTTTCTGCGATTTTCTGATTCACCAAATCTTCCACTTGTTTTTTTTCTTCGTCAGTTAATTTTCTACTGAAAGAGAAATCGAATCTCAATCTTTCTGCAGTTATATTACTTCCCTTCTGACCGATGGGTTCTCCCAACACATCTTCCAGAGCTTGTCTCAAAAGATGTGTTGCGGTGTGTAATCTTTTTGTCTCTTCACCTGCATCCGCAAGTCCACCCTTGAACATACCGGCAGAGGACGTTTGCGATAGTTCTTGGTGCTTCTTAAATTCCTCATTAAACCCAGCCTCATCTATCGTTAAACCTTTCTCTTTTGCCAATTCTCTTGTTATCTCAATAGGAAAACCATAAGTAGTAAAAAGCACAAAAGGACTTTCTCCTTTTTCAAACTCTTTTAGGCCTTTCTCTAGTGTTTTTTCGAACCTTTCTTCTTCTTCCCCTAAAGTATTTAGTATAAAATTTTCATTTTTTGAAAGTTCGGGATAAGCCTCTTTATATAGGTCAATAACATGTGTAGCCAACTCGGAAAGGAAATTTTTTGAACTTATTTGTTTTTCAAATCTAACCGCCCGTCTAATTATCCTCCTTAGAATGTAACCACGAGCAGTGTTTGAAGGCACGACACCATCCCCAATCAAGAAAACAGCGGTACGAATATGGTCAGCAATAATTCTTTGCATTCTTAAATCTTTTAAATCAGAATGCTGATCTATTTTTTTTATTATAGACGCAAATAGGTCTGTATCAAAAACATTATCCTTATTTTGAAGAACTGCACAGACACGTTCCAACCCAGAACCAGTATCTACATTTTTATTTTTAAGTTTACCAACAACTTTCCCACTTTCTTTTACATACTCCATAAAAACATTGTTCCAAATCTCTACAACTTTTTGTTCGTCATCTGCCTTGAGATATTCTTCCTTTGTAAGATCTCCCAAACCTTCTTCAGTTAAATCATAAAACATTTCTGTATCTGGTCCACAAGGACCATTATCACCAGCCTCCCACCAGTTTGGTTCTTTTTTGCCATTCCAGGTAAGAAAATAGATTCTGTTTTCTGGAATATATTTCTTCCAAATTTCAAAAGATTCATTATCCGCCGGTGCATCTGTATTTCCACCAAAAACAGTTACGTAAAGACGTTTTGGATCTAATCCAAAACCTTCTTCTTTTGAAGTCAGCAACTCGTAACTCCACTTTATGGATTCTTCTTTCCAGTAATCACCGAGAGACCAGTTGCCCATCATTTCAAAAAATGTCAGGTGAGTATTATCACCTACTTCATCAATATCTCCCGTTCTGACGCATTTTTGGACATCTACGAGCCTTTTACCGCCTGGATGATCTTCACCTAGTAGGTATGGCACCAATGGTTGCATCCCAGCTGTATTAAATAGTGTTGAATCTGTTACGCCTTTTTCCTCAGAGGTGACAAGAGAAGCAGAAGGTATGACCGTATGCCCTCTTTTTGCAAAAAAATCTAGAAACTTTTGACGTATTTCATTGGCTGTCATGTGGTTATTATTACACAAAATACACGTAAATAAAATCTCATCAAAAAACCCTTCCAAAGCCCGTACTGATCTCTGTATAATCTTGTATAGGTTTTATTTACTGAAACACACCAGTAATCACCTTAACCATTTCTGGTTTATCTCCGTATTTTTTCTCATCTAGATCTTGAATAGCCTGTATGATAACTTCTTTATTAACTCTATCCCTATTTTTTTCTATAAAAGATTTTAATGCAGCGATAAACTTTATAGCATTGTATATTGGAGTTTGTCTTATGCAATCCAATATAAATTTCTCAGGATTAGTTTGTACTTCCATTTTGATTCTATAAGCCTCACTATCTTCGTTGGTTAGAGACGAGTCATATTTTTCTGCTATTTCAAGGATTCTTTGTTTAATCTCGTCGTCAACATATTTTAAAGTATCTTTTCTAGGATCGAACTGTGAAGGACTAAAAATATTCTCCCTTATGCCCCCAAAACTACTTGATTTTCCACTGGTAACTTCAAATAATAACTCTTTTTTTGCTGATTGTTCTATTATTCCATAAAATTTCTCAATCTCATCTCTGGGAATTTTCATCTTCTCTGCCAATGCAATTAAAAGTGTAAAAACTCTAGGATTATCTATCGACTGTAAAAGGGTTTCGAAATCTTTACTTGTCAGATTATGTATTAAATCTTTTCCGTCTTCTAAAAAAGGAACGATCTCAATTTTTGCATAATCTAAGACACTTTCATAAACACAATCATCAAACAATAAACCTGGTGTTGAAATAAAATTTCCTGAAATATACTGACTTTCAGTAAATTTATATATATTGATCATCCTTGCTTTTTGACCAACACCTTCCTTGCCTTCTTTTGTCTTAATAATCAAATCGGTGGCTTCTTGCATGGATTTTGATTCACCACTTTCAACAAGCTTTTCTGCTTTTTTATCTATTTCTTCAGCCTCTTCTTGGAAGCTGTTTAATTCTTCCTGTGATGGTAATTTTTCTAACATATTCAGATTTTAAATCTTTCTTGATAAAGTGTCAATTTTTTTCCAATATTATACTCTGAAAAACGAGTAACCAAAATCTCGTTGAATCCATTTTGTTTCTGGAGACTCCGCAGTGCCTCCAGCATGGTGTCGTCAAGGCACCCCGTTCTTGACGACTGGAGGCCGAGGACTAGCCTTGAGTGAGCGCTGGCGAACGAAAGGTTGCTCCAGAAATGAAATGGTGAGAAAGAGATTTTATTTCCTCTTTTTGCTAATAAGAGACTCAAGCAAAGTAATATCTTCTTCTATACTCTGTATTCCCTTCTTGAAAAAGTCGGGTTTAGTAACATCAACACCAATAGACTTGAATATGTCTTCTGGACTCATTGATCCTCCGAGAGAAAGGAATTTTTTTATTTGTTCTATGTAGCTTTTATCTTCCTGATATTTTTTATAGAGGGCCTTACTTGCTAGTTGTCCGAAAGCGTAGGAATACACATAAAAGAAATATCTAATATGTGGCCAGCCGACAAAGAAGTAACCATCTTTTTCTGTTAACTCAACCTTTCCCATATAACTTTTCATGTGCTTGTTCATCACACCCGCAAGTTCCTCTTTTGTCATGTTGCCTTTTTCTCTAATGGTATTGTGCATTTCTACCTCAAAGTTGAAACATGCAACTTGCCTAAAAATCGTCGCGACATCATCCTGTATTTTGTCATGTAAAGCTACTATTTTTTCTTCCGGTGACAGCTTTTCAAACTGGTCATAGAACAAGAAAGATTCAAAAAGAGTGCTGGCGACTTCGGCTGTAGACATAGAGTAGCTTTCGTACAACACTCCCTGAGATTTGGAGAATTCACTATGAATAGCGTGGCCCATCTCATGAGCAAAGGTTCTCAGAGATTCAAAAGTATTTGTGTGATTAAGTAAAATAAAAACTGGTACTTTATGAATATGGGACATGTAACCCCCACCTACCTTGCCCACCTTAGGATAAACATCTATTTGACCCTTTGTTACGTAACCATCCAATATCTCTCCAAATTTTGGATCAATAGAGAAAAATAAATCAGACAAGATTTTATAAGACTCTTCGAAAGATACTTTTCTTTTTGTTTTACCCACAGGAACAGCCCTGTCAGAATAAAGAAGTTTCTTTAGTTTGAGCATCTTCATTTTAACCGCATAGAATCTACTCGAAACCTGGAAATTGTCAGTTACTGTTTTTACTAAATTCAAAACACTTTTTCTGTCATTTTCATATCCCAAAATAGTTGAATCAAAAGGTTCTTTGAAACCACGAAGCTCATCATTGATTTTTTTGTCTGTAACAATTGCATTTAATTCACTTTCCGCAACATCCGCTAAGTCAACAAACTTATCAAACACAAGACTGTGTAGTTTGTTTCTTTCTTCTTGTGTTGGTAAATCTTTTATTACAGAAGACGCTTCAGATATAGGAATATTTTTACCTTTATATTTTACTGTTTGTTTATTTTCTATTTTAGTTAAAGCATCTGTCCATAATTTGTGAGAAGGAAGAGATTTTAGAGACAGTATTTTTTCCTCCGGCTCAGAAAGAGTATATTTGCCACTTTCAAATGATTTTTCAAGAAGGTATTTAAAACGCAACAAAGACGGGCTTGTTAGAAATTTGGTTTGAAACTCCGGAGTTATTTTTGACAAACCTATCTCAAAAAACACAACAAGATTACTCATTTTTTGTAATCTTTGAGAAATGAGATTGATTTTAGCCCTGACCTCTTTATTGTTGGAATCTATATCTTGAAAAAGATGAAGGTAAAAATATGTTTTAGATACAGAAATATCTGAAATTTTTTCGTACTCTAGCAGAGCTTCGTGCAAAGCAGGTTCATCTCTCAAATATTTATCTGACTTTTTATATTTGTCAGCAAAAGCTGTATATGCTTTCTCTGCATATTTTAAATCTTTTTCTATTTGTGGATCATTTGGAGATTTATATAGTAAAGACAAATCCCATTGTGTTTTAAGCTTGATATTTTTTGATTTAGACATCCCGATAGTAGAAAATAACATTGCTCTAAGAGCAAATTGTTAATTCAATATTATGTGTTGTTAATTTCGACTTTTTCATATACTTTTTATATCAATAATTCATTTCATATTATTTTCACTACGGGATAGCCCGGTAGTGAAGTTGGTATCAATTTATGTGCCTTTGGCACAATACCAACTTCTACTACGGGGCATATTTTTTTAATACCTGAAAATCTTGTAAAAGGGTCTCTTTACTCCCACCGTTATACAGGGCTACTGCCGGGTGGTACAAGGGTACCACAGTAACCAATCCAAAAGAAGCCTGCCCCGCAAACTCTTTCCCATGCATTTCTCCAATAGCCAGAATAGGAGTATCGCATTTAAGTAACTCGAGAATATAAGCCATAGAAAACCTGCCGAGAGTAGCTATAACCCTTGGCTGTATTATGTCTATTTGCTCGTTTAAAAATGGTGCGTAGAGCCT
>JAUPVY010000026.1 GCA_030916785.1 Patescibacteria group bacterium | reverse complement strand
TTTTGTGCTAATCTCATGACTATTGCTCTCGTAGTTTAATGGATAGAATGTCGGCCTGCGAAGCTGGCGATCCAGGTTCGATTCCTGGCGGGAGCACAAAATACCACCGCAAGGTGGATTCTATGCTCCCGCAGAAAGCTGTGTTACAGCTTTCGTCAGGAATCGAAAACCTTTGATAGCTTTTGTGAGTTAACGAACAAAACAGAAAAGGTGTACAGAAACTGTAAGTTTCGATATTCCTGGCCGGAACCCTCATATCAAAAAACACCATCTCTGGTGTTTTTTGATTTAGGCTTTCTTTATCATTGACACTATTCTTGATTTCTTTCTAGCGGCTGTGTTTTTCTTTAGTAATCCTGTTTTCACAGACTTATCTATTATCTTTTGAACCTCTGGCATAAGTGCTAGAGCCTCTTTATTTTTCTTCTCAGAAACTAGTTTTTTAACTTTTTTTACAGCTTTGTTTAAAAGCTCTTTTTTAGCAAGGTTAAAACCCCTCTTTTTTTGTGAACCTCTTAGGGCTTTTTTTGCTGATTGTGTTATAGGCATGCCCCGTATCATATGATAAAACCCATAATAAATCAACTGCCTTCAGAAATTTGACCTGGATCAGACTCTCCACACAAAAAACACCTTGCTTCTACTGTAGGAACAAATAGAGTATTATATGACTATGATTGGATACCTGAAAGGAAATATTGTGGCTCAAGACCTTAAATCTGTGATACTAAACGTATCTGGTGTTGGGTATAAAATATACACAAATACAGCAATACTTGAAGGTCTAAAGTCAAAAGAAACTGAGTTTTGGACCTATCTAGCCGTAAGAGAAAATGCTCTAGACCTTTTTGGTTTTGGAACCAAGGAAGAATTAGAATTTTTTGAACTTCTGATATCTGTGTCAGGCATAGGTCCAAAATCAGCAATGGGTATTTTAACCATTGCCACCATCTCCAACCTGAGACACGCTATTTCCACCGGAGACATCAGTCACCTAATAAAAGTCTCGGGGGTAGGAAAAAAGAATGCCGAAAAAATAGTTATCGAATTGAAAGATAAAATACAAGGTCTCACTGGGGATATGACTTATTCCAACTCTAGTGATGTAGATGCATTGGAAGCTTTAAAGTCTCTTGGTTTCGGAGAAAGAGAAGTGCGCGAAGCTTTGAAAAAAGTTTCGGATACTGCAGACACTGGAGAAAAGGTTAAAAAAGCACTGAAGCTTCTTTCATAAAAACAAATCAACTAATATGCCTGAACTTCCAGAAGTAACAACAACAGTCAATGGCCTGAATGAGGTTTTGTCTAAACTAACTATTAAAGACGTGTGGTCAGATTATTTTTTGCGAACAAAAAACAAACGCAAAGACACCATAAAAAACAAAAAATATTTTGAGAAATTCAAAAATGAAATAGTGGGAGAAAAATTTAAAAACGCCGAACGCAGAGGCAAAAATGTTTTAATTCACCTATCGGGAAATAAAACCATACTTATTCATATGAAAATGACCGGGCACTTATTGTATGGAAAATATGTCTGGGAAAATAATAGCTGGACAAGCAAAGAGGAATTTCTATCAGATCCATTTAATAAATTCGTACATCTTATATTCACACTTTCAAACGGAAAACACTTAGCATTTTCCGATATGCGTAAATTTGCCAAAGTTATCATTTTTGAAACTGACAAAAGACATGATGTTATTGACCTAACTGGGCTGGGACCAGAACCTATCCCCGACCTCAGCCTCGACTTATTTAAAAACCAAATACTAAAAAAACCCGCTGGAAAAATAAAAACTGTTTTAATGGATCAGTCTATTATTGCAGGAATCGGTAATATATATTCGGATGAGATTTTGTGGGCTGCAAATGTTCACCCAGAACGAATTAGCTCTAGCCTCAACAACAAAGAGCTCAAAAATATGTGGAAAGCAACAAAAGAAATTTTGGTATCCTCTATAAAAATGGGTGGTGACTCCATGTCTGACTACAGAAACATATATGGCCAAAAGGGAAACTTTCAAAATTCCCATAAAGCATACAGAAGAGCAAAGGAAAACTGTTTAAAAAAGGGTTGTGAAGGAATAATCACAAGAAAAATTATTGGTGGTAGAAGTAGCCATTTTTGTAATATCCACCAGAAATAGAGCATTTTGTAAGAATTTGTTGTAAAATATTTATATGGATAAAGACAGCTCCGTCGGTATTATTATTGTGTTGGGAATTATTTTCATAGCTCTGTTTGGGGGTTTCAAAAACTCCAACAACTCTGGAGGAATTTTCTCTATAACAAAAAAAACAACCCCTCAAAAAGAGGTAAATGTTGAAAAGGAAACCAAAAGAATTGAAAATGAAATTGAAAAACTAAAAAAACAAATACAAATAGAGGAAGATAAGGTAACACAAAGTAAATACAAAGACATTGTCACTCTTTCCACTGTAACCAGGTCTACAAACCCAAGCAAAGAATACATAACAATCAGAGTAAAAAGTACCGCAACTACAACAATACCCGTAACAGGTTGGGTCTTGAAAAGTTTAAGTACTGGTACACAAGTTTCAATACCAAAAGGAACGTATTTATATTTTACTGGAATGCTAAATGTCGAAGAAAATATTTTCCTAACTGGAGGCGACACCCTATATCTTGTAACCGGAATATCTCCAAACGGGGCAAGTTTCAAAACAAATAAATGTTCCGGGTACTTAGACCAATTTCAAACTTTTACACCTTATCTTAGGGACGAATGCCCGAGACCAAAAGACGAGAATCTTTCCTCTATACCAAATCTAGTTATAAATGATGCTTGTTTTGATTATATTAATTCAATGCCACAATGCAAAATACAAACAAAACCTCTTCCCATAAATTGGAGCTATGAATGTACAAATTTCATATATCAAAAAATAAATTATCCAAACTGTGTAAACACCCACAAAAATGACAGTGATTTTTATAAAAAAGAATGGCGAGTTTATTTAAAACGTAGTAGTAGTATCTGGAAAACTAAAAAAGAAACTGTAGTCTTATACGATAATCTTGGAAAAATCGTAGATACCATCAAGTACTAAAATCCAAGAATTCTAAAAAGTGCCACACCAAAAGCTACTGAAACGTTAAGAGATTCTTTCTCCCCCATCATAGGTATTTCTGCAACCACATCACAAAGTTTTAAAATATTTTTTTCTACCCCATCCACTTCATTACCCACAACAAATAATGAAGGTTGGTTTATTTTTATTTTTTTATAATCCACAGAATCTTTGGTCTGCTCTACTCCGACCACCATGACTCCAGATTTTTTTAGATTTTTAATTATTTTTTCAGGATTTTCTAGATACTCCCAATCCAAACTTTTTTCTGCTCCTAGGGCAACTTTGGCTATATCTTTCCTGTTTCTTCCGAACTTATCAGTAGGAGCAGGTGTATAGCCCGACAAATATATTTTCGTAACACCCAGAGCGTCGGCTGTGCGAAAAATAGAACCAACATTGTGGGTGCTACGAATATTATGGAGTAAGACACTAATCTCTTTTTTTGACTGTTTCATGTCAGTAGCAATATAGCATTTTGTTCATAAATTTGAAATTAGTAAATAGAAATTGTACAATGTAGTGATGCATACACTTTCTGTATTTCCACAAATGTTTTTCTTGGGACTAGTTGCCCCATTTTTACTACGAATAACTGTCAGTTTATTCTTGATTTACTTGGGTAAAAATAGATACAAAAAAATCTACAATTGGTCCTCTGTTATTTATATTATTTCTAGTATTTTGCTTTTTGTGGGAATCTACACACAATTCATAGCAATAGTCAGTATATTGATATTGATTTTTGATTTTTATCTAGAACAAAAAAAATCAGAACTTTCAGACGAAAAAAAGATTTTGTATGTAATGTCAGCAGTAATTCTATTATCACTTCTTTTTACAGGAGCTGGATTTTTGGCATTTGACAGACCATTATAAGATTGGACTTTATTTGTTTTTCTGATATATTTTGATAGTTGATAAAGTAATCATATGGTCAGGGATAATTTTTTCCTGTCGTAATAAAATGCGCCCGTAGCTCAGTCGGTAGAGCAGCTCCCTTTTAAGGAGATGGTCGCAGGTTCGATTCCTGCCGGGCGCACAAATAAAAAAGACCTGCTAAGGGTCTTTTTTATTTGTGGCACCGGAGAAAAGTCTGGGAGACTTTTCGTCAGGAATCGAAAACCTGTGATAGTTTTTCGTAGAAAAACAGAACAGGTGTACCGTTCATGTAATGAAAGATTCCTGCTCCTTTGTGTCGGAAATCCTCGTTTTCGATTTCATTGAGTGACGACGAGATGAAATTGAAAAAGATTATCCTGCCGCGAAACCTTACCCTATAACGACCGATATTTCTGCCAAGTACAAAAAGTTCTGCTTATTTATACCACAACACACCACCAACCCCCGTTTTTAATCTCCCATGCTATACTTCCTCCATTACTCTTAACTACTTAAATAAAATGACACCAAAAAATATAAAGATTGTAATTGCCGTTTTGGTTCTAATAATACTAGGCGTACTAACCTATTTCTCGCTTACCAAAAAACCTACAGAAATACTCCCTACTTCAGTTCAGTACAAAAACACAGAGTATGGTTTTACTTTTGACCTACCGCAATCCTGGACTGGATATTCTGTCATAGTAGAAAAATGGGAAGGTAATTATCTAGATAATTCTACAAAAACTGAAGGACCTAAAATATCAATAAGACACCCAGCATGGACTGCCCAAATCCCAAGACAAGATATTCCCGTCATGGTATTTAGTATTGCTGAATGGAACTCAATCCTAGAAGAAAAACTTTCAGTTGGAGCCGCACCTATAGGACCATCTGAGCTAGGACGAAACAGCAAATACGTCTTTGCACTCCCTGCAAGATACAACTTCGCATTCCCTGTTGGGTTTGAAGAGGTGGAAACCGTATTGCAACAAAAACCTTTGAAAGCATTTTAGGTTGACTTATTTGATAAAATATATTTTAATAAGAACAGAACTGTAACTTCTGGTCCATGGAGGGCCTCCATGATGCAGATCTGTGAAAAAGCAAAGTCTCTCGTGCAATTCGGTGTGGGGATAGGTTGCATCGTTGTTGCCCTCGCTATTCTCACCCTGATGTGGTTTCTCAGGATGGACCTCAGGGAAATGGATGACAACTACGGAGGGTATTGACCCGCCACCCTACCGCCGAGTCTCAGAAGAGGCCCGGCGGTTATGCTTTACTTTAAACAGAGGCCGGAGTAAAGTTTATTTTGGAGGTTCCAATGTACACAAACTCTCTTCCGTGGTACATCGTAGTTCCCTACATCATCACGCTGATATTGGTTGGGTTGTACACCCGATTCAAGACATGTCCATTGTGTGCGCACCCAGAAATGATGTACGATTGGTACTACACAACTGATGGTACAGACCCATACTGGTTCGAAGTTCGCAAGTGCGATCACTGCAACCTTGGACAACACAGGCCTTTAAGCATGGTCACGTGGTATGACGGACTAACGCCATACGATTAAAAGTCGCCAGAGAGTCGCCCCTCTAGGCGACTTTTCTGGTGTTAATTTACCTACCCATACTATAAAGCAACTTAACTTCTGACGCTGAAATTGTTCTGTTATAAATCCTTAATTCATCCAATCTTCCTCTCCAAGGAGAGCTGTTACCTATTTCAAAGTTACCTATTTTTGGTGGATCTGGAGTGCTGTACGAAGGGGTTGCAGTCTGGGCGTATGTATTAACCAAGTCACCGTCTGCATAACCTCTTATGTTAGTATTGTCCCAGGTCACAACATAATGTCTCCACTTGTTTACAGAACTTCCAACATTAAAAAATACCAGTTGACTATCCTGTATAGAAAAAGAAAGTCGTTCATCATCATCATATTTGTAAATACGATATGCGATTGTTCCAGGATTAGCAGCTCTAGGATAATTAAAAATTGAATACTCTACTGCATTATTTGCTTCACTTTGATATGCCCAAACACTTATTGATCCTGCAGTTGTTAATTTCAAAGAATCTGTGGCCACCAAACCAATCCTATTAGTTGTTGGTACAAAACTAAGAGCTTGACCAAGCTTGCCTATTACAGGAGAAGAAGATCTGAACATGTCATACATTGTTCCAGTATTATTATTCCCAGATTTGTCGCTCACTGTACCAGCAGTAGCAGAGCTCCAATATGTATCTGCACCATCAAAAGTCCAGTGACCCACAAGCCCAGAAGAAACAGAGGATGTCGGAGTTTTTATCTTGTTTGCATTCCCTATATTATATAGTTGCAGAACATCACTTTCACCAAGAGCTTTGTTAAAAACCCTTACGTCATCTATCTTTCCATCAAAGTTGGCGACACATGGACCTGTGTTACCACCAATATACGTATTCACAGACAAATCATTTCTTATGGCAGATTTGGTCACATTTGAGGAATATTTTACTCCGTTAATATAAATGTTATGTATATCACTTATAGAATCAAAAACTGCAACTATGTGCGTCCATGTGTTATCCTTCAAAACAATGGACGGAGAGTTTACTAAGGATGAGCCTTCAACAAACAAACTTACTGTTGTACCTGCCACAAATGTATCGGTGTCTTGTACAATCAATTTAAACAACGAGTAACCGCAATCACCCGTCCAAATTTCACCATAAATAGTTTTACCCTCCGTAGACACTGCAGTTGGTGTGTTTATCCAGGCCGAAACAGAATACTGAGTTGCGTTTGGTGAATTACCTGTAACAGTCAGTCTCTGTGAGCTACTGGTAAAATTTAAACTCTGACCAAAAACACCCAAGGCTTTGGTCGCACCCGTTATTACACCATTGTTTCCCGCAGAAGACTTGTCATAAACTGTTGTTCCATAAATATCTCCCCCATCAAAAGTCCAATGCCCAAGAAGACCTGAAGACGTGGAAGATTTTTGGATTTTAACCTTACTTGAGGCGCCGATGTTATACAGACGATTAGCTTCATTTGCTGAAATAGCTCGATCGTATATTCTAACATCGTCTATTTTACCCTTGAAAGAGTTGGTACTGAGACTTATGTGATACATCCAAAAACCAAAACCACCAGAACCACTACCGTCTGCGACTCCATTAACATAAAAAGTATAGTTACCAGAATCATTTACTAAAACAATATGATTCCAAGAATTTTCTACTAATTGAGTATTATTGAATCTATCACCTAAATATGAATAATTAACTTTTTTACTGGTTCCGTTATAAAACAAGCCTATATCACTTTGTGCTACCAGTAATGATGTGTTGCCACTAGAACCAGATAATGGATAAATCCACATGGATATCGTGAAAACGGTACCAGGATTTATAAATCTGCTAGACAAATCCACCTCATCATCAGATCCATCAAAAACAAGGGATTGACCTATTTTACCGCTTGCAGAAGAAATATTGCGAGACATGTTGGTTAACACTCCTGTATTATTTTGCCCAGATTTATCCACCACATTACCAACAGTACCAGAACTCCAATAAGTATCTGCACCATCAAAGGTCCAGTAT
>JAUPVY010000025.1 GCA_030916785.1 Patescibacteria group bacterium | reverse complement strand
AAAATAGTTATTGAAACTGAGAAAAATCTAAGAAAGTAATTATTTTGTCAAAACCCTAACGGGGTGTATAATACTCATATGATTCAACGCCGAAGTACATTTTTCCTTGGTATTTTTATCTTTATAATTCCATTTTTAGGTATTCCTAGTTCTTGGCGAACTTTTTTCATTGTGGTTTCAGGAATCTCTCTTATTATTCTTTCTGTAAAAATAACTTTACCAAAAAGAACTTCTAAAAGTCGAGTTAGAAAAGAAAAGGTCACACCAGTTTTTGTTGAGAGCATTCCCGTTTATCCAAAGGAAAATTCTGTAGATGGAATTACTGCACCAAACCCAGCAACAAAAATTGACACTATTGATGACGAAACAAATAGGAGGATATAACAAATGAAGTTTCTTTTTGTTAGGCATAAGAAAAAGACATGGGTAAGCCTTGTTTTGATATTTGTTTTTCTTTTTTTCTTTTTTCTACCAAAGGCTTTGAGTGTTCGTTATGTTTCTTTAGTTAAACCATCCAAAATAGATGAAGCTACTAGCACTGTTCCAGTAGTAAAAGTTTTTACTCCATCTTATGTGGTCACTCCAGATCCACTCAAGGGTATATATATGACTAGTTGGGTCGCGTCATCTGTTAATCTCCGAAATGGTCTGGTAAAACTAGTGGATGAAACAGAGGTTAATACTATCGTGATAGATGTAAAAGACTACAGTGGCAGGATAGTTTTTTCTGTCCAAAATAATCCAGAACTTAAAGCATTTGGTTCAGAAGAAATTCGCGTGAAAGATATGCAGGAATTTATTGAGAGTTTACACAAGAAGGGTATTTACGTGGTTGCTCGTATCGCTGTTTTTCAAGATCAGTATTTTGTAAATCACAGGCCTGACCTGGCGGTAAAAAATAGTTCTGGCAGTTTGGTGTGGAAAGATCGCAAGGGAATATCCTGGGTTGATCCTGGTTCTAAAGAATATTGGGATTATATTATTTTAATTGCAAAAGAGAGTCGCAAGGTAGGTTTTGATGAGATTAATTTTGATTATATTCGTTTTCCATCAGATGGAAATATGCAAGATATATCTTATCCTTTCAGTTCTAGTACACCAAAACACATTGTAATTAGAAATTTCTTTGAATACTTACATAGTGAACTGAAAGACTCTGGTTTAAAAACATCTGCTGATTTATTTGGTATGGTCACTACTGCAAAAGATGATATGGGCATAGGGCAAATCTTGGAAGACGCGTTTCCTTATTTTGATTACATAATGCCGATGGTTTATCCTTCTCATTATCCTCCGACTTTCCAGGGGTACAAAAATCCAGAAGGCTATCCTTATGAGGTTGTACGTTTTGCCATGGGGGAGGCGGTTATGAGAGCAAACCTAGCCAGTACAACACCAAATAAGCTGCGTCCTTGGATTCAGGATTTTGGTTTGAAAATGACTTACGGTCCAGTAGAGGTTCGAGCCCAAATAAAAGCAACAAACGATTTGGGGCTGACATCGTGGATACTATGGTCTCCTTCTAACAAATATACGAGAGGAGCTCTGAACAATTAAACTAATTATTCTAATTTCTAATTAGTATAAGATAAGACAAAAAGCTTAAAGATTTATTTAGAAATTAGGTCAATTAGAAATTAGAAATTCCTATCAGTTTTGTGGTATAATACATCTAACATGGATCCAGAAAAAGTAACATACTTTGCGGAAACGGACGCGCGTAATAAGAAAATAAAATTTGGTATTAAGGCCAAAGATCGCACCAAACACATGTATGTTATTGGTAAAACTGGTATGGGAAAGTCCGTACTGTTGGAGAATCTTGCTATTCAAGATATTCAAAATGGAGAAGGAATTGCTTTCATAGATCCACACGGAGGTACTGCAGAAAAATTATTGGATTATGTTCCGGAACATCGAATAAAAGATGTCTTGTATTTTGCACCGTTTGATTTGGAGTATCCTATATCATTTAATGTTCTGGAAGATATCGGGGTGGACAAAAGACACCTGGTTGTTAATGGCCTCATGTCCACATTTGAAAAAATCTGGGTAGATGCTTGGTCTGCTCGTATGGCATATATCTTGAATAACACACTACTTGCTTTGCTTGAATATCCAAAGGCAACTCTTTTGGGTGTTAATAGAATGCTGTCAGACAAAGAGTTTAGGAAAAAGGTAGTTGATAATGTAAAAGACCCGTCAGTAAAAGCTTTTTGGGTAGAGGAATTTGGAAAATATACAGAGAAGTTTGCAGCTGAGGCCACACCAGCTATTCAAAACAAGGTTGGGCAGTTCACTTCGAATCCTTTGGTACGTAACCTCATAGGGCAACCAGAGTCTTCTTTTGATATTAGAAAATTTATGGATGAGAAAAAAATTCTTATTATAAACATGTCAAAAGGTCTTGTGGGGGAGGGCAATGCAAATCTTCTAGGTTCAATGCTTATTACAAAAATATATTTGGCAGCTATGTCGCGTGCCGATAAAAGTGAAGCTGAACTCGCAAAATTGCCAAATTTTTATTTATACGTAGACGAGTTTCAATCTTTCGCCAACAAATCCTTTGCCGATATTTTGTCAGAAGCTAGAAAATACAAACTCAATCTTACTATTGCACACCAGTACGTAGAGCAAATGGAAGAGGAGGTTAGAAACGCGGTGTTTGGAAACGCCGGCACGATGATAACATTTAGAGTGGGTGCTTTTGACTCAGAGGTTTTAGAGAAAGAGTTTGCCCCTACTTTTATGGCAACCGATCTAGTTAATCTCGGTAAATTCCAGATTTATTTGAAGCTCATGATAGACGGGGTATCGTCCCAACCTTTCTCGGCTGTAACTATGCCTCCTATAGCTCGTCCCGATATAAGTTTTAAAGATGAAGTGATAAAAAGTTCTCGTGATCAGTTTGGTAGACCTCGAGCAGTGGTAGAAAAAAATATTATAGATTGGCATGATTTGGGAACCAGTAGAGAAGTAAAAACTCAGTTTTCATCTGAAAGATACGATAGACCGCAGGAAAAAGCCAAAGAAACTCCAAGACAGAGTCCTCCACAGGAAGAAAAACCTAAGGTAGATGAAAATAAACAGGCTTTTTTGAAGGCCAAGGAAGAGTTGATGCAAAAAGAAAGAAATTTCCAACCAAAAAACAAAGAGATAGATAATAAAAGACCAACTATGGAAAACAGAAACAGTTTGAAAGATGCCTTGGCTAACGTCATAAAACAGTCCAGTGGTCAAAATGATAAACCTAAAAAATTTGAACATGAAAAAAACACTGAACCAAAAATAGAAGTAAAAAAGGAAAAAAATAACAACGAAATACCAGAGGATGTACTCAGAGATTTATTGAAGTAACAGAAATGACAAATAATTTGCCAAAAAAAAGAAAGAAACGAATTCTTATATTTTCTACCGCCTACTATCCTTTTGTGGGTGGAGCCGAGGTTGCTGTGAAAGAAATAACAGATAGATTAGCGGGGGATTTTGATTTTGATTTAATAACCGCAAAACTAAAAAAAGGTTTGCCAGACAGGGAAAAGTTGGGCAGTGTAAATGTTTATAGGGTTGGCGTGGGTTCATCATTCTTGGATAAAATTTTACTACCTATTCGGGGAGCTTTTTTGACTCATCGATTAAACAAAATTAATAATTATTATTGTTTCTGGGGGGTAATGGTTACCTTTGGAAGTATTGCTGGGTATATATTCAATTTTTTTAGGAGTTTTAGTTTCAAGAAAAAAATTCCAATAATACTTACTCTGCAAGAGGGGGATTCTGAAAATCACCTGCAATATAAATGGGGCGGACTTATTTCTTTGTCTTGGAAAATTGCTTTGTGGAGGACAGACTTCCTAACGGCCATAAGTAACTTTTTATTAAATCGAGCCAAAAAAAATGGATACAAGGGGGACTGTGCTCTCGTACCAAACGGTGTTGATGTGTCTGTTTTCTCCAAAGAAATAGATCAGACCGAGAAAGAAGTACTAAAAAACAAACTAAATAAAAAAACACAAGATGTTTTCCTGGTTACGAGTGGGAGGCTTACTCACAAGAATGGTGTGGATGATGTTATTTCTGCGCTGGTTAACCTGCCTACAAACGTTAGTTTTATAATAATAGGTAAGGGTGAGGATGGTCAGAAACTACAAAAACAAGCCAGGGACTTGGGTGTTTCCCATAGGGTAAAATTTATTGGGTTCGTGCCTTACAGCGATATACCGAAATATTTTTCTGTTAGTGATATTTTTATAAGAGCATCACGTTCAGAGGGTTTTGGTAATTCGTTTATTGAAGCTATGGCTGCTAAATTACCTGTCATAGCTACACCAGTTGGCGGTATTGTTGATTTTATAGACGATAGAAACACTGGTATATTTTGTTCGCCAGATTGTCCACAGAGTATTGTAAAGTCTGTGCATCTTTTACTAGAAGACAAAAATCTTAAGGATAAAATAATATTAAATTCATATAAAAGGGTAGAAGAAAGATACGAATGGACTAATATAGCGTCTCAAATGAAGGAGGTTTTCAAAAAAATATAATGATTACCAAAAAACATATTCTAATATCTACTGGTATATACCCACCAAAAATAGGTGGACCTGCTCAATATGCCAAAAATCTGAAAGAGGCTTTTGAAAAAATAAATTATACTGTAGCTGTAAAAACCTTTTCCTTTGAAGATAATTTACCAAGTGGTTTGAGGCATCTTTTTTTTCTTGTAAAAATAGTTTCAGAAGTTTTAAAGAGTGACGTTGTTTTTATTCTAGATACTTTTTCTGCCGGACTGCCCACAGTTTTCGCTTGTAAATTGTTAGGCAGGAAATCTGTCATAAGGACTGGCGGAGATTTTTTGTGGGAACAGTATGTAGAGAGAACTGGTAGAAAAGTTTTACTTAGCAATTTTTATCAAACAGAGATTGGTAGTTTTTCTTTCAAGGACAGAGTAGTTTTTCGTTTAATAAAATGGACCTTAAGAAATACTTCAAGAGTGATTTTTTCTACAGAGTGGCAGAGGGATATTTTTATTGGTGCCTATGGTTTAAAAAAAGAAAAGACTTTTATTGTTGAGAACTACTATGGACCAAAAGAAGAAAGTTTTGAACCAGACTCCCAGTTATTTATAGCTTCTTCAAGAGAGCTTGTTTTAAAAAATACGGGTTTGTTAAAAAATATATTTAATAAAATTAAAAAACAACACGGGGAAGTAAATTTGTTTACAGACAAACTACCGTTTCCTGATTTTGTTCAGAAGATAAAAAATTCTTATGCTGTCATTCAGATTTCTCTCGGAGACATAAGTCCAAATCTCATATTGGATGCAATACGTTTCAATAAACCATTTATTTGTACAAAAGAAATAGGAATACTTGAAAGAATAAAAGATGTTGGTATTTTTGTTGATCCATTGAATGAAAAAGAAATAGAGGAGGCTGTATTAAGAATGCTCAACAAGGATGAATATGAAAAAGCTGTAGAGAAAGTAAGAAATTTTTCGTTTTTACATACTTGGGATGATATAGCCAGTGAGTTTTTGGAAGTGGCCCTAAATTAAAAATTAGAAATTGAAAATTATGATCAAAGTATTATCTATCGGTACAGATCGCAAATTATTTGAAGAAAATAGTGCTGTTTTGGAGAGAAACATTGAATATGCTTCCAAAATGGAGGAACTCCACATAATAGTATTTTCGTTAAAAAGACACCACCTTAAGCCCCGAAAAGTTGAAAACCTTCATGTTTACCCAACCAATTCTTTGTCTCGTATTCACTATATTTTTGATGCTGTGAAAATCGGCAAAAGACTTATTGAAAATTGGAAAACGAAGCTCCGTAGTGAGCTCAGCTCTACTACTGGGGTTGGAAATTTAAGAGACGTAGTCGTCTCTTGTCAGGATCCCTTTGAAACTGGTCTGCCCGGATATTTGTTGGCAAATAAATTTAAAATTCCCTTACAGTTACAATTACATACAGATTTTCTTTCTCCCAACTTCAAGAACTCTTTTTTGAATATAATTCGAGTAATGTTGGCTACGTTTTTGATACCTCGTGCGGAAGGGTTACGTGTCGTAAATGAATCTATAAAAACCTCGATTAAAAAAAAGTTCCCAAACCTGAAGACCGTTCCCGAAGTTCTTCCTGTTTTTGTTGATATTGAAAAAATAATCAATACAGATTCCATGAAAGATACTGGGAATAGTTTCACTCATTTTACATTTATTATATTGGTAGCTAGCCGACTAGCAAAAGAAAAGAGGATAGATATAGCACTAAGAGTTTTAAAAAAGGTTGTAGAAAAATATCCAAAAACCGGCCTTGTTATAGCTGGCGATGGGGAAGAGAAGCACTACTTAAATAGTTTGGTCAAAAAATTGAAATTACGAAACAATGTAATTTTTGTTGGTTGGCAGACAGATTTAGTACCTTACTATAAAGTTGCAGATACTTTTCTTCTAACATCAGAGTATGAAGGTTACGGCATGTCTCTCATCGAGGCAGGAGCCAGTGGTTGCCCAATAGTTACAACTAAGGTTGGTATTGCTAATACTGATTTATTTAAAAATGGTGAAAATTCTTTTGTGTGCGGAACAGGGGATGAAAAATGTATTTTAGAATCTATACTGAAGATGATTAGAGACAATTCAAAGCGAGAGTTGTTTAAACGAGAGATGCAGGTTAGTATTAAAAATGCAGTTATTACCAAACAGGAATACGTCGATAAATACGCCAGTTTACTTGAATCTTTGATCAGGACATAAATATGATAGAAAAGATTACTCAATACACAATCGTTAGATACCTGGTCGGAGGCAGCACTAGTGCGGTTGTAAACCTTACCATTTTCTATTTATTGAATTCTGTAGCCGGGGTTCATTACATAACTTCATCTGTAATAGCTTTTATTTTTGCTTTTTTTGTGAGTTTGATTTTTCATAAATTTTGGACATTTCAGGACCACTCTACGGAGAACATGCATATTCAAGGGTTGTACTATCTTCTAAGTTCTCTTTTTGGTTTGGGTTTAAACACACTCATTCTTTATGTTTGTGTCGGTTATTTTGGCTTGCTACCTTTGGTTGGACAAGTAATTGCAGGAGGATTAACAGCATGCTGTACATTCTTTATTTCCAAGTATCTTATCTTTAAGAGAACAGAAAGTCCTTTTATATCTCAATGAAAATTTTAATTTTTACACAAAAGATAGACAAGAACGATTCAACATTGGGTTTTTTTTGTGATTGGGTTAAATCATTTGCAGAAAAAGCAGATTCTATTACCGTTATTTGTTTAGAAAAAGGGGAATTTAATTTTCCTAATAATGTAACTGTTTATTCATTGGGTAAGGAGGGGCGGGTTTCAAAATTTGTTTATCTTAAAAACTTATACCACTATCTTTTTTTAATACGAGGTTCGTACGATAAGGTTTTTGTACATATGAATGAGGAGTATGTTCTTCTGGCGGGTCTTTATTGGAAGATGAAAAATATACCTTTATTTTTTTGGAGGAATCACCCAAAAGGTAGCATTAAAACAAGACTGGCAGTAGCATTAAGTACCAAGGTTTTTTGTACCTCTAAGGACTCTTTTACAGCCAGGTTCAAAAAGACCGTTATTATGCCGGCCGGCATCAATACAGCTGTTTTTAGGCCCATAGAAGGGGCTATGAGGCGAAAATACTCGGTTTGTGTGATAGGGCGCATATCTCCAATAAAACGCCTAGGA
>JAUPVY010000024.1 GCA_030916785.1 Patescibacteria group bacterium | reverse complement strand
ACAGCCCTCCTCAACACCACCCGTAGGAGTCAAGTTCTTTTTTTACATTTCCGCATTTTTATGCGCAGTCGGCACCATCGTGGTAACCGACTTTTTTCGTATAAAAATTTCTATTATTAGATAAATTTCTGATATAATAAACAGGATGGAACCTCAAAAAGAAAACTTGGGAGAAACTGGACAGAAACCAGAAGTCCAAATAAAAAATCTCCGTACATATCAAGGTGATGTAGAAGAAGCTATTGCAAAAAATCACTTCACAACATCCACAATTCTTATTGCAGAGCAAAAAAGAAAAGCTCAGAATGAAATATCTAATCCAGAGATAGCAACAAATTCTAGCGCCAGAAACAAGTTTTTTATTTTAACTGGCACTCTTTTTCTTATACTAGGAATCACTACTGTAGGTGTAGTTTTTTATCTAAAATCCAGAAATACAGCTGTGATAGTGCAAAATACAAAAGCCCTGATGGGTTTCTCGGAAGAGAAAATGATTTCTGTGTCTGGTTTAAACAGAGAAAAAATTATGGATGATATCATCTCAGAGAAACAATCAGCCAACCTGCAAGTAAACTCCGTGCTATATATCAATACAGTAAACACTGAAAACGAACCTGAAAATCTAGAAAACGTTCTATCGATTTTAGCACCAAACATGCCCCCATCTCTATCTAGGTCTTTTGATAAAAAATATATGTTAGGGATTTATTCGTTTGACAGCAACGAACCTTTCATTATTCTGACAACTAGTGATTTTGCGAACAGTTACAGTGGGATGCTTAAGTGGGAAAAAGACATGGTTTTAGATTTAGGGAAAATTTTCTCTATTCCACAATTCACGGGTTCTTCCACCCCAGAATTCAAAGATGAAGCCATGAAAAACAAAGATCTACGAGTACTAAAAAGTAGTGACAAAAAAACTGTATTGTTATACTCATTTATAGATAAAAACACTCTAGTTATAACAGCGAACGGGGATATTTTAAATGCAATTATTGGTAAATATAACATTAGTAAGCAAATAAGATAATGTTTGCGTAGGTATTTTTTTCTGCTACAATACGGGTATGAAACCAAACCTACAGCATTTAAAAGATCTATTGCTTAAAGAATCAGCGGTTTTAGAGGGTCAATTGGCCTCAATTGGTAGAAAAAACCCGGACGACTCTGCAGATTGGGAAGCTGTAGCGACCGGACTCGATGATGACAATGCTGATGAGTTTGATGTAGCAGAAGATCTAGAAAATTTTGAAAACAACAAAGCAGAGCTTGGTGCACTTGAAATACAATTAAACAATGTTAAAGCCGCCCTCAAAAAAATGGATGAGGGTAAATATGGTGTATGTGAAGTTTGTGGTAAAGAAATTGAAAATGACAGACTAGAAGTGAATCCTTCCGCCACGACCTGTAAACAGGATATGAATAGTTAGGAACAACCACAATGACTAAAAAAACTTTTACTACGGATTTTGGAGGAAGAGAATTGCGTGTAGAGTTTAGTGACATGGTAGACCAGGCACACGGATCGTGCCTTGTTCAATATGGAGACACTACTGTGTTGGCGACTGCTGTAATGGCACGAACCGCCAGAGAAAATATTGATTTTTTCCCACTGACCGTTGATTTTGAAGAAAAATTTTACGCATCTGGCAAAATCCTTGGTTCCCGTTTCCAAAAAAGAGAGGGAAGGCCAACAGACGAAGCTATTTTGTCTGGTCGCATTGTAGACCGAACAATAAGGCCTTTTTTCGACGGCTGGATTAGAAACGAGGTACAAGTGGTTGTGACTGTACTGTCTATCGGTGAAGACGATCCAGATATTTTGGCTGTCTTGGCTTCATCTATTGCACTCGGCACTTCTCATATACCATGGAATGGACCGACAACAGCAGTTCGTATTGGAAAAAACAGCGAGTTCGAAATAAATCCTACATACACACAAAGAAACACAGAGAACTACCAGATGGACCTCTTGGTTTGTGGAAAGGACGGAAACGTAAACATGATTGAGATTGGTAGTAATGAAGTGGATGAGACAGAAATAATGAAAGCCCTAGAGCTAGCCAAGACAGAAATATTAAAAATACAAAAATTCCAAGAACAAATATTTAAAGAAATTGGAAAAGAAAAGAAGAAAATAGAGAAACCAGAACTGAAAAAGGAAACTTTGGATTTGTTTGAAGCAAAAATAGTACCTTTGTTTGAGAAAAATCTATTTTGTGAAAATAGCAAAGAGGGACTAGTCTTTCTAATTGAAGAATGGAAGAAAAATCTTGAAGAGTCTGTGGATGATGATAAGGAAAAGATGCTAGCTATGGATTATATCCAAGAAAGAATAGATGAAACTATTCACAAAGAAATAATCGACAACCAAAAGAGACCAGACGGAAGAAAGATAGACGAATTACGAAAACTTTTTGCCCAAGCAGGAGGATTATCAAAAGTTCTTCATGGGTCAGGTTTGTTTTATAGAGGTGGAACCCATGTTTTGTCTGTACTAACTCTCGGTGGACCTGGGGATGCACAGATTCTTGACGGAATGGAAATAAAAACAGAAAAAAGATTCATGCTTCACTACAACTTTCCTCCATATTCAGTGGGTGAAGTAGGTAGAATGGGAGGCACAAACCGCCGAATGGTAGGGCATGGAGCACTAGCAGAGAAAGCTCTAATTCCTGTATTACCAAAAAAAGAAGATTTCCCTTATACGATACGCCTAGTTGCCGAATCAATGGCCTCAAACGGCTCAACATCAATGGCTTCTGTCTGTGCTGGTACTTTGGCACTTATGGATGGCGGAGTTCCAATAAAGAGACCTGTGGCCGGAATCGCTTCAGGACTTATGATGCATGATGAAAACAACTACGTAGTTCTAACAGATATACAAGGACCAGAAGACCACCACGGAGATATGGATTTCAAAGTTGCCGGAACAGAAATGGGTGTTACCGCAGTACAAATGGATGTTAAGGTGTCTGGAATACCTTTGAACATACTGAAAGAGGCTTTTGAAAAAGCAAAAATAGCCAGACTACAAATTTTGAAAGTTATGACGGATGAAATTTCCACTCCTAGAGAGAAAATTTCAGAGTACGCGCCTCATATCGTTTCAATAAAAGTAAAACAAGATCAAATTGGACTTGTCATAGGAACCGGAGGTAAGACAATAAAAGAAATTAAAGAAAGAACGGGAGTAGATGCTATAGATATTAGTGACGATGGAACGATATTTATAACAGGAAAGGGGGACACTTGTGATAAAGCAAAAGCTATCATAGAGGAAATGACTCATGAATTTGCGGTGGGAGACAGAATGCGAGCTGAAGTAGTGAAAATTGCTGAGTTTGGTGCGTTTGTGAGACTGGCCGGTAGCTCTGCTGAAGGACTGGTCCACATCTCTGAAATCACTCCTCGACGCCTACAATCTGCAAATGAAGTTATGAAAGTCGGTGACATCGTACCGGTGGTAGTAAAAGAGATAGATGAGCGCGGAAGATTGAAACTTTCAATCAAAGATATTGCTCCCGCTTGGTTTGACACCCAAAAATAGTTTTGTGTGTTAAAATTAAACTAAATATGGCTGTTTCAAAAATCTACAGCGCACAAACCACACTCCTTAGCGCACAGATAATAGACATAGAAGTGGATTTATCCAAAGGGCTTCATAGTTTTTCTGTTGTGGGACTTGCAGACAAGTCAGTTGATGAATCGAAAGACAGAGTAGGTGCAGCAATAAAAAACACTGGGTTTAAATCTCCCAAGAATAAAAATCAAAAAATTGTTGTTTCTCTAGCTCCGGCGGACATTAAAAAGGAAGGTCCGCTTTTTGATTTACCGATTGCTATTGGATATCTACTGGCTAGTGAGGATATAAAGGCTGACACAGAAAAAAGAATTTTTGTTGGAGAATTATCCCTCGATGGGGAACTACGACCAATTAAAGGTGCACTACCAATAACACAAAAGGCCAAGAAGGAAGGTTTCAAAGAAATATTTTTACCAAAGGAAAATGCAGAAGAGGCCGTAAACATAGAGGGCATAACTGTTTTTGGCGCCGGAAGCCTGCTCGAAGTTTTACAACACATCAATACCAAAAAGATGGGAGAAGATGAGGACGGAAAAACTCAGGTCCCTAATATACAAATAGCCCCGTTTAAAAAAACTAAAAAGAAAAAAATTGTACGAGAAATTGATATTGATTTTGCAGATGTGAAAGGCCAAGAGTCCGCAAAAAGAGGGCTGGAAATAGCTGCGGCCGGTGGGCACAACATAATAATGTACGGACCTCCAGGGACCGGCAAAACAATGCTTGCTAAAGCATTCACTCATCTGTTGCCGTCACTTTCGTTTGATGAAATGCTCGAAGTAACTTCTATTTATTCTATTGGGGGCATGCTCGCAGAGGGACTCATAGAAAACCCACCATTTCGTTCACCTCACCATACAGCATCATATGTTTCGCTAGTTGGAGGTGGAACAAATCTAAAGCCAGGGGAAGTAACACTGGCCCATAAGGGAGTATTGTTTCTTGATGAATTTCCAGAATTTGATAAAAAAGTTTTGGAAAGTTTGAGACAACCACTCGAAGACAGAGAGGTGACAGTGTCTCGGGCTAAGGGAAGCGTTAGGTATCCAGCACATTTTATACTTGTGGCCACAATGAACCCGTGTCCATGCGGAAATTACGGAGTGAAAGGCAAAGAATGTGTTTGTAGCGCACAAAACATAGAAAAATATAAAAGAAAATTATCAGGACCTATAGTTGATCGTATTGATCTATGGGTTGAGGTTTCAAAGGTTGAACATCAAAAACTTACTGATAGTAGGGAAATGCACGAGGGAACGGGGGTGATGAAGCCTAGAGTAGAGAGAGCAAGGAAGATGGCAGAGAGTAGATATAAAAAATTAGGATTAAAAACAAAAACAAACGCCGAACTTTCTCCGAAAGATTTAGTAAAACATATTATTCTTTCAGACAAAGTGAAAGAAACCTTAAATAATTCTGCTAAACAACTAGATTTATCCGCTCGTTCGTATCACAGAATAATAAAACTAGCTCGAACTATCGCAGATATGGAAGAAAGTGTAGATATTTCTGAAAATCATATCCTAGAAGCACTGCAATATAGACCAAAAAAATATCAGAGTACTTAAACGTAACCAAAAATTTCAAATTTGGATGAAATCCGACGTGAAAAATGTACAAAATGTATTTGTGGAGATTTTTGTTCGATTTCAAGGCGGAATGAGAAAATGTGAGGGGCCGTACTAAAGCACGGTGACGAGAATTTTTGAAATTCCAACGCAGAAATCGAGCAAAAAGATCACAAAGACTAGAATGGGTTGCGGGCGCCACGTATCTCGAAGTGTAAATGTACTCCCGTCGGACCATTCACTCTTCCTGTATTACCCATTTTACCTATGACCTGACCTTGTTCTACATAATCTCCAGTATTTACAGTAACTGAACTTAAGTGACCATACAAAGTCTGTGTGCCATTACCGTGTTTTATAACAACATACAAACCATATCCACCATTCCATCCTGACCCCCTAGCAATCAAAACCTCACCCGCAGCCGCAGCTAGTATATCCGCTCCGTATGAAGAGGCGAGGTCAATTGCATATTTGTCATGTAAGCCCTGTGTTCTTATTCCACCAACAATAGGCCTCATATAATAACCCTCATAGGTTGGGTAGGAGACGGCTTTTCTGGTAACACCGCTACTTATTGAAACTTTTGGAGCAGCGGCCGCTTCTCCACCGGGAACCATAATCACATCACCAACTGCCAATTTAGAGTTTTTACTTAAGTTGTTATATTGCAAAACCTCATCCAGATTGCCTTTGTATTTATTGGTAATGCTCTGCAAAGTATCGCCTGATTTTACCGTGTGTTGTATTCCTGAAATAGGCAAGATAGCCAGTTTTTGACCCTCAGTTATTGTGTTTCCTTTTATATCATTACCCCACCTGATTGTATTAACCGAAACTCCAAACATTTTAGCAATTGCAGGCAAAGTATCTCCTTTTCTTACCACATATAGACTTATCTGGTCCTCATCAACAGTTTTGGTTTCAGTTACTTTTTGAGTGTTGTCTGGCAAAAGAGAGGTTCCGTCCACGATAATTATTTCCTCTTCAGTACTGGTCGAACTCTGGTTTGGGGATCTTACCGCCTGCAGTAAAGCCATATTTTGTGAATTAATCTCCACCTCTTCTACTTGTGCCTCCGCCGAAGAAAAGAATCCAGACAAAAAGGAAATAACCCCAGCTTGAGCTGAGATAGGAGCGAGAAACGACGTCAGGAGAATTGTGTTTAAAAATAAAGACGTCCCTATGTTCACCACCGATTTGCCTGATCCCACGTGACGACTTTTTGAAGAGTTTGTCTGTCTCGTGCTTTTAAGACCTAGCCTGAATCGCGGATCTTGTTGTGAGCTTATAATAAGCTAAAATTAAAGTATATTCTGACTTTCAGACATAAAAAATGGCTCTACTAAACCATATTTTAAATATCGAATTCGGTACAACTAAAGTATATACCGACTACGCCCTGGGTCAACCTGGGTTATAAACAGCCCACAAAAAGCCAGTTTAGTACACAACTACTGCTTTATTATCCAATGCCCCCCAATTTTCTAAAAATTTATCCCGGCTCATACGAATTCTTCCGTAAATAGGGTCCATCATTACTATATGTGATGGGTTTGATATGGTTCCTGAGTAACCAATAACCACCCTAGCATGCTCTCCTGGGAAAGCAGTGATTTTCTTGCCTTTTTTTGTGTTCCACTCCATTATTTCTTTGTTTGAAAGTAAACCCCAAACAATAACAGGGTTACCTTTATTGGCCTCTTGCAAAACTCTGGTAAGTTTTGCGTTTTCTATAATAAAAGCGTCCCTGTAGCTTAACGCCAAATCCCTAATAGGTTCCTCATAAACTCCATAACCAGTACCTAGGAATATCGATCCGTCTACACTGCCGACAAAACCCCTGTCTGGGTCACCCCATATATTGTCTGGTGTTTTCGGACCCTTTGCATCAAAGGGAATTCTTGCTATAAGCTCGTCCTCAGTTACATCTGAACCAAAATAATTAAGGACCATGCGCAAAGCCGCAAGTTCACAAGTCACAGAATGTTCTTGTTTTATAAATTCCAAAGGAACTGTTATTTTCTCATTAGAATAAATAACAGAAGCCATCATGTCTTGAGTGGAATAGGAGATTTGTTTAACGGCGTGAGTCAACATCAATCTTTCTCTGCGAAAAACATTGGTCTGCGTAAACACAAACCCAAAACCAACTACAAACATAATAGCTATCCCAACTATTACTTTTGAAGCCACTTTCATGTTTTTATTATAACTTAGTTTTTTTATAGACAAAACACGACCCTGAGCTCCTCATGCTATAATCACTCCATGCCCGGTAGTAGAACTTGGCATAGCACGGGATACCGTGCACAAGAAAAATACCAAGTTCACTACGGGGCTATCCCGTAGTGAAAATGACATCAAATAAGTTTAATATGTACATAAATACACACAGGTCGGCATTATCAATAGTTAACCTTGAAATGATACCTGGCTCTTTGAGCCATGTCATTTTCTACTAGCCGGATGCAACACCTGGAAACCCTTAACGACGAACAAAAAAAGGCGGTCCTAGCCACAGAAGGACCGGTTCTTATAGTTGCTGGTGCTGGTGCTGGTAAAACAAAAACAATAACCCACAGAATTCTACATTTAATAACAAAAGGAGTACCACCTGAAAAAATATTAGCTATTACATTCACCAATAAAGCCGCCAGAGAAATGAGAGAAAGAACTATTCATTTGCTCGAAGAATACAACAAAGGTTCCGGAACAAAACGTAGAGGAATACCATTTATCAGCACTTTTCACTCCTTGGGGGTTCAGATAATAAAAGAAAATGCAGAACTTTTAAAGCTACCTAGGCACTTTAATATTTTTGACAAGACGGACTCAAAAAAGGTTATGAAAGAT
>JAUPVY010000023.1 GCA_030916785.1 Patescibacteria group bacterium | reverse complement strand
AGACCGTTCCTAAGATAGGACACCAGTTTACTTCACTGTAACCCTCATAAGCCAGCCTGTATTTCATCAATATGTTTTGTTTTTCCTTTTCTGTTTTTACTTTCCACTCAGATGACGAAAATACATCAACAGAACCAGAAGCAGCATTTAATTTTTCATTCCCTGATTTTTCAAAAATTTTTACCAAATTTGCTATTGAATCTGCCTTATTTTTTTCTTTGTTATACCAAGAGTTATAAAGTTTAAGAAAAATCCATTGAGTCCAACGATAAAAACCAGGATCTGTTGTGTTTACTTTTCTGTCCCAATCATATGACAGCCCAATTTTGTTTAATTGGTTTTCAAATGTTTTAACGTTTTCTTTTACCGCATTTTGAGGTACTATTTTGTGCTCTAATGCGTATTGTTCTGCGGGCAAACCAAAAGCATCATACCCCATAGGATGAAGCACGTTGAAACCTTGCATCCTTCTCATGCGAGCATAAACATCAGAGCCTATATAACCCTTTGGGTGACCGACATGAAGCCCCACTCCGCTAGGATAAGGAAACATATCCAAGACATAACATTTTTTCTTTTTAGACTTATTTTCAGTTCTATAAGCCTTCTTTTTGTCCCATTCTTTTTGCCACTTTTTTTCAATTTCTATATGGTTATATTCTTTTTGAGCTGTATTTTTCATCCGGATAGTAGAAAACGGTATAGCTCTACGAGCAAAATACCATTTTAAAATAATTTATTGTTAATATCGACTTTATATCCAATCATTAATAATGAAAACTCAACACGATACCGTTTTCACTACGGGATAGCCCCGTAGTGAAGTTGGCATATTTTTCTGTGCCTTTGGCACTATGCCAACTTCTACTACCGGGCATGTTTCTATATATTAACCAAAACTAACTCTATTTGCAAAAAAATACACAGGCTAGGCCTGTGTATTTTTTTGAGCTATTCAATGTCTAATTACCTTACTTGAATAGGTTTGGAATATAAATTCGGGTTAACTGTTTTTTTCAAACAATCTCTCCCCGCAGCATGTTTCCAATTTACTTCTGAGTAATAACTTTTTACACCAGCATCGATTGACTCTTTGTTGAAATCCGCACAAACAGAATACGAAACATTATCTATCTTTACATACTCAAATTCTTTTCCAGTCTGTAAATCTTTACTTATCATATCCACATACGAATCATAACTTTTTAACTCATCCATAGAGTTTGGTAATGCACTCTTTGCGCCATAATAAGTTTCCACCCTATACGAAAGTTCTTCTAATCTACTAATTTTTTGATTGTCATATTTGTAAAGTCTTTGTGTTCTTGGAGAACCAAGTACAGAAAATCCCCATATTACGGAGCCCAATACAACGATCACAGCTACTGCACCCCAAATTTTTCTTGACTTACTATTTAGTTTTTCTTTTATATCAGAAATAAAATATACGAATATTGCTAGAGTCACCACAAAAACAGCAAGTATTTTCATTACAAAACCAGTAGTTAATTCTTGGCCATCTATAAAGTAGAAAATCACCATGACAAGATCTACAGCCATAGCGACACCTGAAACAAATAACGTAAGGTAGTTAAGCCATTTTTTTACTGTTAAATGTTTCTTTTCTGGTTCTGTCCTGTAACTTTTTTCCAAAAACCACACAAGAAAAACAAAAATTGGGAAGAAAATTAACAAAATAGAAACAGGTAGACTGATAGATTCACTACCATTAAAATTCCCACTGATTTTAGGGTAAGCTCTATTTATGACAGTAAATACTAAAGTGAGCAACGCAATACTAGAAGTATAAAGTGCCACAATAACTCCCAAATTTAAGAAAAAATCCTTTGCACTTGTTTTTATTTCTTGATTCATTTTTTTATTAATTAGCTAATAATCTACTCTGTCGTAATACCATCAAATTCTGCCTCATTGTCCATTGCATCCTGCTTTGTGACTCTCTCTATTCCATCTTTGTGGTGAGCAGGACTATATATTGTGTAAAATCTTAACGGTTTATCGCCTGTATTAATAACATTGTGTGTAGCCCCTTTTGGAACAACCACAGCATCTCCATCTGAAACGGAATATTCTGTCTCGTTTATAACAACATCACCACTACCAGCCTCAAACCTAAAGAACTGGTCATTATCAGGATGCACTTCACTACCAATATCCTCACCCGGAAGAAGGCTCATCAAGACGAGCTGACTTTCCTCGCCTGTATACAAAACCTTTCTAAAACTATCATTTTCCTCGGTTAAACTCTCTACATTAGCTTTATATCCTTTTTTCATAGCTTAAAATTGGATTAATTTTAATCCAACTCATTATACCATATTTTTAACAAAGGAGATCGCCAGATTTGAAAGTTATATCTTGAACTCTATCACACATTCGCTTGCCTGGTGGGCAAGCTCAGTGTCATAGAGTTCAAAATTCACAGCGTTTCCGCTTAAATTTTGAACTCTATGACATCCCCATCTTTAACTACGTATTCTTTTCCCTCTGTTCTAACCAATCCTTTCTCACGAGCCGAAGCATGGGACCCGCACTTCAGCAAATCTTCATTGAATACCACCTCCGCACGAATAAATTTGTCTTTAAAATCAGTGTGTATAGCCTGGCCTGCCACAGAAGCAGTAGAATCCCGAAGTACGGTCCATGCGCGCGTCTCATCCTCTCCTGTGGTGAAATAGGTTATTAAATTAAGTAGTTTGTATCCAGATTTAATAAGGTTATCTATTCCGTCATCCTTACCACCGAGTTCTGCTCGAAACATCTCCTTTTCTTCCCCCTCCAAATCTTTCAGTTCATTTTCAATACCCGCATCAATAACCACATACTGAGCTTTTTCTCTTTTGAAGAACTCCATCAAATCTTGCCATCTAGTATCATTCATTCCCTGCCCCGTAGTGAGCTCTGCTCTACTACTGGGGTCATCTAGATTTTTTCCGCCACCTTTTTTATTCAATGCATACATTATTGGTTTAAAGGTCAGGAGATTGAGCATTTTTACTACTAATCTTTCTTTTTCATCAAGTTCAAGAGAATTTACAAGTTTCCCCATCTTTATGTGTGCCTCCACTTTGGCTAAAACTTCGTTTTCAAAAACTGCCTCTTTTTTTCCTGCCTTTACATCTTTTTGTAAGTTATTGATTCTTTTTGAAACTGTCTCTTGATCAACTAAAATAAGTTCAAAATTAATAACCTCTATATCTCCCACTGGATTTATTTGATTGTGAACATGAATTATATTGTCATCTTCAAAAATCCTCACGACTTCTACGATAGCATCCACCTCGCGAATGTTTGAAAGAAATTTATTTCCAAGACCTTCGCCATCTGCCGCACCCTTCACAAGTCCTGCTATATCAACAAACTCCACCACGGCCGGTATTGTTTTGGCAGATTTAGAAAGAGTAGAAAGTTTCCAGAGTCTCTCGTCTGGTACAGGAACAATGCCCACAGATGGATCTATAGTACAAAAAGGATAGTTTTCAGCAGGTACGGCTTTTTTAGTTAACGCATTAAATAGCGTAGACTTCCCCACATTTGGTAACCCGACAATTCCGATGCTCAAAGATGACATGTAACCACTATACAATACATTGTATTTATCTACAAAAATGATAGTATGACGACATTAATACACGATTGTCGAACATGAACTACATTTTATTCTCTGAAAATGAGCAATTCCGAGCAGGCGCTGAAATGGTTAGACTAGAAGCTTTAAAACAAAATAAACAGTGTGAAATTATAGAAATAGGAAGCATAGCTAACGAGAACAACTTGAAAAGGTTTAGTGATAAACCTTCCTTGGGGTATTTTTTAACAAATGATGTATCCATACCTTTATATGTAGAAATTTTAAAAAGGACAGGAATAAATATTATCAATAAAGTTTTTTTATCCGGAAATTCACAAAAATTTACACTTCAACAAAAGGTGAGAGGTTGTGGAATTAATATACCTAAAAGTGTATCCATGCCCAATATCAATCAGATAGACAAACTTGATCTAAAATACCCTCTTTATATTAAGAGTCAGAAACAAGGAGATCTTGTCATATATAATAAGGATACAAAGGAATTTAATAAAAATATACTGACCATAAACAACATCACCGATTATTACCTAGAAGAAGCTGTTGAAGCAGAAGATTTAACATTGAGAAAGTTTTATTTTATTAAAGGTTCAGTAGTTGATATGGATATGACAGATTTAGGTGATATACCAGAATGGTTTAATACTGTTCTAAAAAATATTTCTCAATCTTTAGGGTTAGAAGTATTTTCTACTGATATCTTTATAAACTTGCACAGTCGAGAATACTTCTGTATTGATATTAATCCTGCCTCGTCATTCTTTAAATCTAAAATTGCACGTGAAGAGTTTGTTAAAAATATCTTAATTTAATGACTTGGTTTAAAATCTATACTGAAGAAATAATAAAAAAGGGTGGTCTATTACCATTTGTATTAAATAAAGAAAAAAGATCGGCTGGTGCACTAATAAACAGGTTGAAGAAAGAATTAAAAACTGGAGCAAAAATATTAGAGGTAGGTACAGGAACCGGAGCTATGGGTGCATTACTTATAAAATATGGTTTTGATGTTACTGGTATAGATATTGATGAGGAAATGATAAGTATAGCTAAAAAATCATTTGCACTATTTGGTAATAGTAATAAGGTTTTTATTATGGATGCACTTAATATAGTAGATAAATTTGGAAAAAATTCTTTTGATTGTGTTATAACTCACGGAATGTTAGAACATTACTCAGACGAAGATATCAACCTTCACTTAAGTAATCAATTAAAAGTCGCGCCACTTGTGGTGTGTGTTGTTCCTATGAAAACTATGTCTGAATATTATCGCTCTAGAGGATTAGGGGACGAAAGATACCTCTCTACCAAATTCTGGAAAAAATTACTATCTAAAAATTTTTCTATAAAAAATATTTATGGGTTTGGTTTTAAAGAGACCAAAAATAAATACTTATCTGAAAAAATAATACAAAAAGATATGTTGGCAAAACTTCTTGTGTCATTTTGTGCGTTCAATGAATTTTGGATTATAAAGAAACAATAACTTCATTAACTATTGGTAATATGGTTTTAAAATAATCCTTTAAATTATCATAAGTAAGTTTTTTAATAACTTCATCTTTTAAAATCCACTGCACATCATCACTTTCAAATTCTAACTTTAGCTCTGAATCATCTTTTGATTTAACTAAAAACATCTTGGTAGAAACAAGACTCCCATCAGAGTGGACATACTCTAGGTCTGGAAGAGTTTTTACTACACTAGTAGTCAATCCCGTCTCCTCTTTTATTTCACGCGTCATAGTTTGAATTGCGTTTTCTCCTGAATCTACATGACCTTTTGGAAATGACCAGTCATCTTGTTTTCCACGATGCAACAATGCAATTTTATTTTTATCATTACTACTTAGGACAATGGCTCCCGCTTTTTGTATTTTTTCAGACATATATTTTTTAAATAAAAGAAAAGTGACCCCTCCATCTTATCAGAAGGGCCACAATTGGTCAAAACGAACAGCGCCATGAACTATATCTTACCTGACGCCTTGAGATACTTGAAGAGCATCAACATCTCGAGTGCACGCAGCTCTTCATTGGCCATACCGTTGAATGACCATTCTACCTGCGAGAGGAGACATGTATTTTCGTTGTGCCAAAATCTCTCCCGCTTGATGTCTAATGCCATGTCTTCAGGACTACTCCGAACAAGGCGCAGACTCTTCGGGAGAATGACACTGGCGAGCATACTCTCCGGTTCAACCTCAGTTACAGCCTTCCACTCATCAGGAGTGTGAATTGCATCGAGCAACACCACCTCCCCTGAATCCCGACTGTACTTAACGAGTTGAAGGATGTGGAGCATTATCTCGTAACTCCCCATCCGATGGTAAAGATCACGATACCACCCCGTAAACGCTTGTTCGTTGCCTCCCATAGCCGACCACTGCCGTAGAAGCTCCCGCTTCACGACGTATCGCCAACCATAGGTCTTGACCACAAACTCGGAGAGAAAACTTTTCCCGGAGCTGTGATAACCAACCAGTCCAATAATCATTCTAACCTCCTTACGAACTTCAAGGGATGGGTATCGCCATAATTCGCCGCAAGGGCGATGGCCAGACAGTTAGTCTTGGGTCCTACCGTCGTGGCGTTGTAGCCAGGGAGCAGCGACCGCATCGACTCGATGTGTTCAGAATCAACGAGACGGTGCCAGATATCGGAGAACTTCTCGGTCGATACGTCTCCAACCGATGGCTCTCCGAGAGGACCGAGAAACCCGCAGGTCTGGACATTGCCATCAGGCAAAACAACCATACCCCGATGTCCGGCACTGCACGCCTGCCTTTCGAATGGCAGACGAATTCGAGGTTCGACCTTGTCACTCTTGATGTAGTGACCACGGACTTTCTTGGTCGGATCAGACGTCAGAGGTTCCAGCCTCAGCCGAAGAGCGTTGTACTCCCCTTGCGTCAGCATCTCATTTGACATGTTGTCTGCACGACCAGCCGGAATCAATCGGCGGATCATGACTGGCACATCAATGTCAGAGAAGCACTGAACCACCCTGACTACTTCTTCGATATTGCTCTTCATCACAACCGCATTGACGCGAACTGGGACCCCCACACGCTTGAGTTCGGAAATCCCATCGAGAGTCTTCTTCCAGGAACCCTGCCCCCTGATTGAGTCATGGGCATCTTCCATTCCGTCGACACTCACTACGGCCGAATGCAATCCAGCTTTCGCGAGCTTGTCGGCAACAGACGGCTTCACAAGAATACCGTTGGTGCCAATTGACGATCGAAGACCTGAACAATTGATCATCTCGATGATTTTGTACGTGAGGTCTCCGAGAATTAGTGGTTCACCGCCTGTAAGACGGATTTCCTGAACCCCTGAAGTGATCAGGTTGCCTACAACCGCCAGGCGACGATCATCCGACAGCTCGTTGGCGAGCCGATGGTTGGGTCCGGAGTTGTTGAAGCAGAACGTGCACTTGATATTGCACACTCTGGTGATCTCGAAGAAGACGGTGTCCGCGCAACTGAAATTGCCAGCTGGCAAATCCGTCGGTATTCGAATCATGACATCGTCTGTATCCGCTCCGACTTCACTCTGGAGATATTTCGGAACGGACTGCTTCGTCGCAATCCAGCCGAACTCCCCCTCGGTGATGTAGATGCGCCTTCCAGACGCCGCGTTGAAAAGCGTGCCGCCGAATGATTCCCTACGGAGCAACGAGCTTTTTAGCATACATCTCCTCCTGTTTTTCTCATCCATGAAGACGACTTACAAAACTAAGTTTGTAAGTCTTTCTTCTCTAGACATAGAGTAGAATTTATTTTATTATTTGTCAAATAGTAAATGTAGTTTTACTTAGCAATTTCCAAATAATTATTGAGAAGAAGACATCCTAACAGTAAACTCAAAAGGAATAAATTTGGAACTTATCTCACTCGGAAGATGTCGTGGTGTGCTCACTCCATACCGATTGATAGTGACATAACTATCTAAAGATACAACAAAAACCAAAATTTTGAAATAGAAGCTAATTATTTTTCACTAGCTTTTTCTATTTGTTTTTCTATATATTGATCCATCTGGGCTACTGCATTTTTTAGTTCATCTATAGCCTCTTCTTCTTTTTTAGTAAGTTTTCTCACACCTTTTGTCCTATCCAATACCTCTAAATGGGCAGAAATTTCTTCGGACAAAATTTTGAAAGCTTGATGCGTTTTTTCTTCAACCTGTTTTAGGTTTTTTTTCATGTGACCCCTCAAAACAAAGAATCTGTGCCAGCCGTAATAAGTTATAAACAATAATAGTACGAGAAGTCCTATACCTGGAACCAAAACTGACAATAACTCCGTGGTGTAAGAACCTACCTGAAGAAGAAGTGGTTTTTCTACGGAAATAGTAACCTTGTCTGAAGACATAGAGATACTACCATCGTTCTTTAATACTTCTACCCACAATTTATATTCACCGCTCTCTTTTACTGGATGGCTAATGAATTGAAATCTTGAGTAACTATCAGATTTTATCTTATAATTCTCCACTACGTTATCATTCTTCATGAGGGAAACAGACAACGAAGCATTCGGATATGGTGCTGTTCCGGACACCTCTATACTGTCATTTATTTTTACCCTAGATGGGTATTTATCTATACTCAATGTGTATACAAAATCTGTTGTCACACTAACCTGTGTTTCTGTGCTATTTCCAGCTCTATCATATGCCGTCACCACAATTTTATGACTACCAGCAGAAGTAAATGGTACTACTGTTGAAGCTTCTCCACTTGAATCCGCTTTAACATTGATTGGTTCATCTTGATCTACCACTAACTTGTAG
>JAUPVY010000022.1 GCA_030916785.1 Patescibacteria group bacterium | reverse complement strand
TGCTCTTCCGATCTTTATAACAAAAAACGCTAAAATAGCGTTTTTTGTTTAGAACTTTAACCTCAAAATTAATTGTCGTTTTCGTCCTCATCATGGTCTCTGTCGTCTCTAGAGTCTCGTCTTAAATCTTTAGATTTCTTTTCATCGTCATCTTTTTTCACTTGTGTTTCTTTATTGCTATTTACTGTGAAAGTTACAGCAGACGAGATCCCTTCGTTATTTGCAGAGTCGTATGCTTTTGCTACTAGAGTGTGTTGTCCTAGAGACAGTTTTTTGGTTTTCATAAAGAATGAGTAAGGGGAGTGCACATCTTTCTTTATAAGTTTACCGTCTAAATAGAATCTAACTTTAGTTACACCAATATTGTCAGAAGCAACAGCTGAAACCTTTAGTTTTTTTGACCAAAAAGGTCCTTTTGTTGATGTTGCCACAGACAAAGATACTGTAGGCGCTGTGTTGTCTATACCTGGAGGCGTAGTTGTTGCCGGTGGTGTCACAGGAGGAGTTGTTGTTCCGGTGTTGTTTACAATAACATTTACAGTGGCGCTGTTTGTGTGGTTGTTTGAGAGGTCAAAGGCTTTTGCCAATAAAGTGTGAGAACCATTTGTAACAGTTGTTGAATCCCAAGTGAAGTTATAAGGAGAAGAAGTATCACTTGATTTTAATACACCATCTACATAAAACTCTATCTTTGCTATGCCGGCAGTCGGAATAATATAAGGAGACATTCTGGAAACACTTGAACTGTGTTGACCTTGATAAGCAGTTGTCATGTCAGTACCACATTTTCCATTGAAAACACTACTTCCGCCTGAGTGTGTGTTAACAAGAGTTGTGACATCGTAGCTAACACCAAGTATCGTCACGACACATGCGCCCGAAGTAACACTAATATCAGAAGCGTTTGCTCCAACTGAAACAGCACTAGATACCGTCGCACCGTTTAATGGAAGGGTAATTGAAACAGAGGGTGGGGTAGTGTCAGATACAGCAAATGCTATTACTGGCATAAAAGGTACTAATATAAGAACTCCTAATCCAACTGGCACTATTTTTGCTAAAAACTTGTTAGAAATGATCGTTTTGATAGATTTCATTGTTATATTTTTTTATTATTAATAAATTTATAATTAAACGTACTCATAACAAATAATTTGTTATAATAGAGTAGACGATACAAGTAGTGTTGACTTACATCCTATATGCTAGTCTGGTCTCCGGTAAGAAATGACTAATACTATCGTCTATAACTATGAAAGACACAAAAACCATGTTCCTTGAATCATATAATCTATATTCTGACGAAGTTTTTCGTTTTGCTCTATTTAAGCTTAGTGATAGAGAAAAAGCTAAAGATGTGGCACAAGAAGCATTTATGAAAATGTGGCTTTACCTATCAAAAGGCAATGAAATAAAAAATGCTCGTGCGTTTTTATATAAAATTGCTGGTAACCTCATTATCGATGAGTATAGAAAAACAAATAGAAGAGATGGTAGAACCCAGTCACTAGATACTCTTTCCGATCTTGGATATGAGGTGGGGTTTGATGACACAGCATCTTGGGCAGATAAGATTGATGGGGCGCAAGCTCTAGCTCTACTTCAGGAGTTACCAGATGTATATGCCGAAGTTTTATTTCTAAAATATGTTGAGGAAAAAACCATTATGGAAATAAGCGAGATAACAGGTGATACAGATAACGCTGTTGGAGTTAGAATAAACAGAGGCATGAAAAAACTAAAAGATATTATATTGGCAAAACAAAAAAAATAAAAATATGGACAAATTATTCTCAAAAATAAAAAAAGAAGCATTAACAACGGATGAAAAATCCCAAATGGTTTTGAATTTAAATAAATATGTAGAAGCTAATCCTGTCGAGAAGGTTTATTTTGACAGACCAATAAAATCTCCATTTTACTCTACGGTTTGGACCATATCAAAACAAAGAACAATTGTTTTGCCTGTGACGGCTGCTTTGATATTTGTGTTGACCAGTGGCACAGTCCTAGCTTCTAATAGTTCTTTGCCAGGAGATACTCTGTATCCAGTCAAAAAATTTAATGAATCAGTGCAGTCAGTTGTGGCTGTAGGGACGAAAGCAAAGACAAAAGTATCTACTGAGCATGCCGTAGCTCGTTTAAAAGAGGCCAAAGAACTGGCCTCTAAGGGTGGGTTAACTGAGGAAAAAGCTCTTAAGCTAGAGGTTGAGTTTCAAAAACATTTTGAAAAAATAGAGAAAAATATAGAAAAATTAAAAAATGAAGGAGACGATGTTAAAGCAGAGGAGCTTCTGTCGGTTTTTGAGGATTCTGTGTCTTTACAGAATGATGATATTGATAAGTTATCAGAAGATCTAGATTTGAACGACGACACTAGAGAAAATTTAAAAAACTTAAGAAGCGTTAAGACTCATGTAGAAAGTGAGATAAACAGAAACAAAAAAGATCATAGTGATGATGAAGAAGATGAAGAAGAATTTAAACAAGATGAAGATGGTGTAAAAACACGAGGAGATTCAGAAGATCGTGATTCTGATGAATATGAAGATGATTAGATTTTATATCCTAATCAAATATTTTAACTAAAAAGTCGTTTATCTCTCTTTGGTCCATATCGTAGAAGTTTTTATTTTCTTGGTGCATTTTTGTTGCCAGTTCAACTCCCACGAATCGCCAGTGCCATGGCTCATATTGGTAGAATTTATTTCCTTTCGGATATGACAGTATAAAACCATATTTGTAAGCATTCTGAGTCATCCATTTGAAACTGTCGGTTTTATCAAATCCATTTAGTGTTTCACCTCCAGTTGGTGTCGTGAAATCAGCCGTACTGCCGAGCTGGTGTTCGGAGTATCCCTGATCTGCCGAGAATTTGTTGGCCGCTGTGGTGCCATAGGTGACCTTGTAGCCCGTTTTTAAGGCTGCCTGTGTACCAAATGACCTATATGCAGAAAGTACTAAAATAGGCATAGAATCAGCTGTAGCAGCCTTTAGCATGTTTTCTAGGTAAGGTTTAATGCTCGAGTGTATAGTTTCTGGTTTTGTTTTTCTTAATAAAAAAGTTGCATCAATTTCTGATAGCTGTGATGGTGTGTAATTTTCATTTAGAAAATATATATTTGAATATTTTTGTAGAAGCTCCCGGTCTGTTTTACTTAGTTTGTATAACTGACCGACTACTGTAGACATAGATTCTACTTGTTCGCTGAACTGGTTGTTTCTTGTTTGTTCTGCTTCTAAGGAAGAATATAGACCAGTATTTTCATCCTTCATGGCCTGTATTTTTTCTCTCAGTATCAGAATGTTCTGGTTGGAATTTTCAGTTAAATCATTTAACTGTATTTGAGTATATTTTAAATCTACACTTTGTGTGTAGTATTTATAACTACCAAATCCTATAAAACCCACAGCAATAAAAATAAACAGAGATACTCCGTAGGTTGGGGGGGTTTGTGAGGTTACAAGTTTAATCATCCTGCTCTCTTTCATGAGAGTCATTGTACCATTTCGCTAGGTTTTTTGGTAAATCGATTATTTTAAGCTGTAATTTACCTGGAGAGAGTAAGTCTCTCCAGCAGGTACAAGTTCCGGGTCATTTATGAGACCACCCTTGTCTCGCATCATGGGTTCAATACAGATGAAATCTTTTTCCGGCTGAGACCAGACCCATATTTTCTTGTACTGAGCTGAGGCATCTATAACCAAGGTTCCTGTGCCCGGTATTTGTATTTCTAAAATAGCAGAGGAGTTTTTTGTTTTTGGATTATCAATACAGATATATTCTCCATTAGACCAAAGGCTTATTTGTTCCTCAACAAATTTTCCGCCTTCAAAGTTAAACTTTATATTAGCTTTCTCTTCTTTTGGAACTTTGAAATATGGATGTAGCCCAAGGGATAATGGTAGGCTTTTGGCTTCCTCCAAGTTTTGTACTTTTTCAGTTATGGTAAAGGAATTATTTTCTTCAAATTTGCCCTCAAAAGAAAAAATAAATTTGTAAGGGTAGGATTCTAGATTTTTTTCCTCTGGTTCTAGAGTTTCCTTAAAACCAGTTTGGTGTTTTTCAGACTTCCACACAGAAGAAGTTCGGGCAAAACCATGCTCTTTTAGGCTCGGGAAATTTGGATTTTCTACCGGTCCGGCGTTTGGAAAAAGGATGGGGATTCCACCGTGAACACTGACAGATGTATTTATAAACGTGTCTTCCTCCATATATAGAACCTCTTTGCCTTGAAATTTTAGGGAAGTGATAATTCCTCCTCTTTCTGGACAGAGAGAGACTTCATTGTCATTTTCTAATTTCACAGTTTCTATTTTTAAATTATTATTTTCGTTTGTCATATAAATAGTATACCAGTTTAGTTATTAAAATGATAAAATAATTAGATGCCAGAAGAACAAAATCCACAGATCCCTTTCTATAAAGTTTTGGGAGAAATAACCGCTATTTGGACTTTGGCCAATATTGGGTATTACTTTTTCTTGCCACTATTCGGTTTTGAATTGAGTTACAATTCTTCACCAGTGGCTATAGCCGTATATTTTCTGATTTGGGCTATTATAGCCGTTTTTAATTTTCGTGGTGTGTATAGTAAGTGGTTAGATCATGACTCACACATTTGGTTATATGGTGTATTAAGTGTTGCTTCTTCTGGTATAATTTTGGGGCTCATTTATTTGTTCTCAAAATTTACAGTTCCAACAGGTCCAGTTTTGTCTCCCTATACAGACATATTGTTTGCCACACAGTGGTATTTTCTTCCAAAATCAATAGAAATTTTAGTTCAGCAGCTCTTAGTTACTGTTCTTGTTCTCGAGTTGTTTTTTAGATTTCATTCTCTTAAAAAAGTTGTGATCGGTTACGTTGTTTGTTTTGGTGGTGCACATGTTGTTTTGTACCTATTGAATGGAGCTCCAACGTCTTATGCTTTGGTTATGAGTGGAAGTGCATTTTTGTCTTCACTCATTTTTCCATATCTAATGCTGCGTGTCAGAGGTGGATTCGTTTACGCATATTTAATTCACTTTGTGTTTTACGTTGTCCTAGCGATGTTGCTTCACACTTGGCCTCCACCAGGGTATGTTATTTAAATTAGGTTTAAGTTGATAAGTGTGGCATAAAACAATTTAACTTGTATTTTGTCAAATAAAGATTTATAATATAAGCCTAGCAGATATATCTTAATAATAGTACATATCAGACTCGTTAACTCCAAGAGTCGCCTGCAATGATCTTCTAATAACTTTGCAGTGGAAAGTATCTAGATAGTGTACGTTAGAAATAGTATTGCGGTAACATTTAGGTTTTCTAATGTGATTTTACTATTAAATAAAAAATTATGAATAAATTTATAAAAAGAATTGGTTTTACAGCAAAATTTGTTGTAGCCTCAGCATTGTTCGCTTTGGTGGCAGTAAGTATTCCTGCCGTTTCATTTGCAGATACTCTTTATCGTCAGCTTGAGTTGGGCATGACAGGAAGTGATGTTTCATCTCTTCAAACATTTCTAGCACAAGACAACACGATTTATCCTCAAGGTTTGGTGACGGGTTACTTTGGTAGTCTAACTAAATCAGCAGTTTCAAACTTTCAGGCAAGAAACGGTATTTCTAGTATTGGACGTGTTGGTCCAGTTACAATGGCCGCTATAAACCTACAAATGAATGGTGGAACACTGGGTAGTGACAGAAGTGCTCCAATAATCAGTTCTCTTGGAGTTTCCATGACAAATAATACAGTTTCAATGAATTGGAATACTAGCGAAAATTCATCAGCAATTATTTACTACAGTACTTCTCCAATATCTATGATAGAGGGTAGTGCAACTTCAGCTATAACTATTGGCGGATCAAGTTTCTTGGTTCATTCAGATCTACGTTCTACACATTCAGCAACAATAACTGGTTTACAAGCTAATACTACCTACTATTATGTTGTATATGTGAGAGATGGTATTGGTAATGAAAACATTACATGGCCATCTACCTTCCATACTAATCAATAAGCATATATGTTAACAACTATTGCAATAGTACTAATTATTTTGTGGTTACTGGGAGTTGTTACTTCATACACAATAGGTGGTTTCATACACATATTACTGGTAATAGTCGTAATCATGGTGCTAGTGAGACTCATACGTGGTGAAAGAATAATGTAGATAATTTGAGAATAAAATTAAACAAAAACACCTTGTAATTATTATAAGGTGTTTTTGTTTAATTCTTCACACTTTACACACCTACAACCTTTTGGTTTTATGTGAACGTTGAAATATTCTTTTCCATAGTTGTAAGTGAGCTCTTCTCCGGGCTTAATGTTTCTTTTGGAAAATATAAAAATGTGTCCTTTTGGTCCATCGGCTTCACAGTTTGGGCGACAAGAATGGTTTATATAGCGAGCCTTGTTTGAAGGAACGTTTCCATTTATCATTACATTTTTATCTACCCAAAAAAGATATTTGCTATTGTTCGTGTAGTGGTCTTTTTCTTCCACAGGGGTTCCGGTGTATTCAATAATGCAAGAGCCTTTTGGTATTGTATCTACCGCAAATAGTCCTTTGCCTGTGCCAGATTTGCCAACTCTTAAAGCGAAATTTCCTACAGTGTATTTATTTTTTTTCATATTGATATGGTTTATTGTAATTGAAAGTTTGAAAGGCGGGAAGAGGTATAAAAACAGAAACCGCCCGCCAGAAGCGATGGCTTCTGCGGACGGCTAGTCCTTGGTGAAACGAATGGCGACGCCTGCATCTCGCAGTCGGCGAGCGATTGTTGTTCTCGCCTCCTGGATGTCTGTCACGTACACGTAAATCTCCTGGTGTGAGTTGTTATCTCTCACAGACAGAAATATGCAGTGATTGTTTTCGTCTACGATTTTCACCCGGCGTTGCCCCGAGACCGATTTCAGGCCAGCCCTGATGAATCCGGGCGTAATCTTGGTCACTTCGGGAATTGCACTTGCGATGTCACAGGCCGTAGCGGCGAGTGGTATGAGGGTCGTGTGGTTGCCTGTGTACTTGCCACCCGACCTAGAATACTTGGACATCGGGAACCTCCTATTTTAATTATATAACATAAATAGGGATTCTGTCAATATTTGTATCTATACTCTAATCAATAGTTTTTCTATTACTTTTTATTATTTTTACGATGCCGATAATAACTAAGATGAGCCCGAGGAGTTGTGCTCCGGGACTATCGTCATATCCTCCATATATAAATATCAATATTCCTAATAATATGGTGAGAATGGATAACGCTAGTCTGGTTTTAGTCATGTGGTGAAAGCTTAAGGAATTTTATCTTTCAAGCTTTTTTCTTAGTTCATCTATGACAGCCTTCTGCCAGTATTTCATAGAAAACCAACCAATGAGAGGTCGTGCCACTATACGAAGCCAGCGTTTGTGGATAGCGACTTGATAAGTGTAGTCGATCATAGTTCCTTCGGGGTTTACTGAGAGCAGTAATTCTTCGTGGCCAGAGGTTCCGAATTTGGGACTATTATTGTCTGAAATGAATCCCTTTCCGGGCAAGATCTCCGTTTTCATTTGTACAGGAAAATTTTGACCAAAAGATTTGACAGTTGCATCTATTTCCAAATAATTTCCTTCACGTTTTGTGACATGTATAGATTCTGCAACTTTTGGAAAATTTTCTGGAAATTTTTCAAAGTCGGTCATCATTTTGAACACATCTTCTAAGGGGGCTTTGATAATCCACTTGGCATGGAGATTAGTATCTTTCATGTAACATATTGTATCAAAAAAAGCTAGAGTACCCAATTTGGAGAAAAAATGACCAAAGTGCTCTTTTTTGTTAAAGTAATTGTATGCTCAAAAAAATAATTTCCGATGGAACTGCACATAAGGTGCCCAGTGATTTACGCGAGGCACTTTCTTCGTCATCTAAAGCGCTTACTACCTGGGAAGAAATTACTCCTCTTGCGCGCAATGAGTGGATTTGTTGGACAATATCGGTTAAGACAGAAGAAACCAGAAAGTATCATATAAAAAGAGCAGTTGAAGAGCTTGCGTCAGGTAAGTGTCGCCCTTGTTGTTGGATAGGTTGTGTTCACAGAAAAGATAAATCAATGAGTCCTTCACAGAAGTATGTGATTGGTAAAACTTCTAAGGGGAAGTAAAATACTAACCCGTCAACCTGGCAGGTTGACGGGTCGTGGGTTTATCGGGATCAATCAAGTATAAGCTAGGATTTAATAAGTGAAAACGCCGACCAGAGTCGGCGTTTCTTCCTGTGTGGTAACGGGCTAGATGTCCGTCACGATCAGGGTCTTGAGATCTGGTCCACGAGTCAACATGACCTCACGACCATCCTCTAGGTAGAGAGTGACGGTCCCCCTGGTGTTGCCAGTGAGAAGGAGAAGAATCCCTTCTCCAATGACCTCCAGAGCGTTCATGTTGCGGAAGGCGGGTTCGTATTC
>JAUPVY010000021.1 GCA_030916785.1 Patescibacteria group bacterium | reverse complement strand
CATACAGTAGATATTCAGGATACCCAGGAGGATTGCGACAACCAACAATGGAACAGGTTATTGCAAAGAAAGGATATTCAGAGTTGTTTAGAGAGGCTGTTTCAGGTATGCTTCCAAAGAACAAATTACGAGCCAAAATGATGAAAAATTTAATAGTTACAGAATAAAAACATGGAAGATAAATCAACAAGATACATAGAATCAGTAGGACGAAGAAAGACATCTGTAGCTCGTGTTCGTATTACTCCTGCAGCAAAAAACTCTTTTGTTGTAAACGAGAAAGATCTAGAAACATACTTCGGAACAAAGGAATTACAAATGATAGTAAAACAACCTCTATCTGAGATAAAAGATAAATTTAAAATTACAGCCAAAATCCTAGGAGGAGGAATTCACTCTCAGGCCGAGGCTATGAGACACGGTATCGCAAGATCTCTAGTTTCAAATGACTTAGAGTTAAGAAAAGAATTAAAGAAAGCTGGTTATCTAAAACGAGATCCAAGAAGTAAAGAAAGAAGAAAGTTTGGACTCAAAAAAGCCCGCAAAGCCCCTCAGTGGTCAAAAAGATAAGAAAGTACTCCCGAAAGGGAGTTTTTCTTTTAGAGAACGCACAATCTCTTTCTCACCAAAATCTTTTCAGAGACACAAACCCAAGCCAGCGCTTGGGTTTGTTCTTGTCCTCACCCTCTATCCGTCAAGAGCCCTTCGGATTACCTCACGGTCATTGACGGAACCATGCTAGAGGGTTGCGGATGCTCTGAAAAGATTTTGGTTCAACGAGATTGTGCTTAATTTACTACAGTATACTGTAGTAAATTAATATTTTTGATATAGGAAAACCGCCGATCGTAGCCGGCGGTTTGTCCGTCGCCACGATGGCGGTTGTTACTTGAACAGTGTCTCGATTGGCAAGGTCATGACCTTGCCGGCGAAGCCGAGGACCGGGCCGAGAACCAAGAAAAAGGCACCGAACAATGGCCAGAGGATGATTGCCATGAAGATCCTCTCTCCGATGTTGGCCGATGGTTCTCCCGGATTTTTCAGGAGTCGCTTGTTGATGATCGAGTACACGATCACCGCCAGGTACAGGACGAACGAAGCCGGAACCAGCAGTTCTTGGAATGTCATGGGGGTTCTCCTAGGAACTCTATTCTGCGAAATGCAGAAAGGTAATCTAAACAGTATTATAGCATATAACACAATTATAGTCAACTAATTTTGAATACCTTAAAAAATATGATAAAATAGCAAAACTATGACAGATGAAGACAAAACAATAGATACAGAGCCAGAAATTGACACTGATCCAGGGGATGAGTTTGTGTTTGAAGATAATACAGAGGTTACAGGTGCGGATTATAAGGTAAAAACTGACAAACTTAAAGCCAGGATTAAGGAGCTTGAGAAGAAAAATGCCGAGCTTTTAGACGGCTGGCAGAGAGACAAAGCGGATTTTATAAACGCTAGAAAGAGAGATGAGGAGCAGAAGCTTGAGTTCATGAAGTTTTCAAAATCAGACATAATTTCTGAGCTTTTGAGTGTATTGGATTCATTTGAATCAGCCTTTAAAAACAAAGAAGCCTGGGAAAAAGCCGACAAGAACTGGAGAATGGGAGTAGAATACATTCACACCCAACTCATGAATATTATGACTCAGAACGGTCTTACTGTTTTGAATCCATTGGGTGAAAAGTTTAACCATACAAGAGATGAGGCTGTAGAAACAGTAAAAGTTGACGACAAAGAAAGCGATGATAAAATATTGGAGGTTGTACGGGTTGGATATGAATTACACGGTAAAGAATTGCGAGCACCCAAAGTTCGCGTAGGTCATTTTGAACAGAGTTAATAATATACGATATATCGTATATTATTAAAAAATACAATGAATCAACTAAGTAAACCAATTGGAAATTATGTAGAGAGAATAATCCGAGATAAGAACGGACAGCTTGTTCGTGCAACATTTTGTGTTTATGAATGTTCTGGACACATAAAAGCTCGATTGGTTAGTGCGGAATATATAAAAGAGGACATTATAGAAAACAGTAGCACTCCTGTTCTGGCTGGATTTGTTGAAAGAAATACACAAAACTTTATTGAATACGTAGGGGAAACAATATCTCCTTACTTTAATTTAAATACACTTTATTTCTCTGGTTCTAAACCTAGAGCACCAACTCAAAAACAATAAGATACTTTTTTGAGCAACCTTAAGAAATTCCAGCGAATTTCTTAAGGCCTGTCCTCAGCCTCCAGTCGTCAAGAGCCCTCGCTTTGCTCGGGTCATTGACTACACCATGCTGGAGGCCTGCGGGGTCTCAAAAAAATATCTTATTGTTTTTTCGTTTAACTTTTATCAAATTAATTAATAAAAAATTATGAGTAAAATAATTGGTATAGATCTAGGAACAACAAACTCAGCAGTCGCCATAATGGAAGCTGGGAATCCTAAGATATTGGAAAACGCGGAAGGTGCTAGAACCACTCCATCTATTATTGCTGTTTCAAAAACTGGAGAAAGATTGGTGGGACTTTTGGCCAAAAGACAAGCTGTAACAAACCCAAAAAACACAATTTTTGGAATAAAAAGATTTATAGGTCACACATTTGATGACGAAGGTGTGCAGAAAGACAAAGCTGTAGTACCTTTTGAGGTTTTGAAATCTCCTACAGGCGGAGTGAAGGTAAAAATGTCAGAAAAAGATTACACTCCAGAAGAAATTTCTGCCATGGTTTTGTCTAAAATAAAAGCCGATGTAGAGGCAAAGATAGGGGAAAAAGTAACACAGGCTATTATTACAGTTCCTGCGTACTTTAACGATGCACAGAGACAGGCTACAAAAGATGCGGGGGCTATAGCAGGTCTTGAGGTTTTGAGAATAATAAACGAACCTACGGCCGCTGCTCTTGCATACGGATTTGATAAAGGTAAGAAAGAGGAAAAAATTGTTGTCTTCGACTTTGGAGGTGGTACTTTTGATGTGTCAGTTCTCGAGGTGGGGGATGCTGTGGTTGAAGTGAAATCAACAGATGGAGACTCACACATGGGAGGCAAGGATATTGATCAAAAAATAATAAACTTCCTAGCCGATGAATTCAAAAAAGAATCCGGTATTGATTTGAGAGGGGACACTCTTGCTCTTCAGAGACTAGATGAGGCAGCAGAAAAAGCAAAAATAGAGCTCTCAACTGCTATGGAGTCTGAAATAAATATTCCATTTATCACATCTGACTCTTCTGGCCCAAGACACTTGCTTATAAAACTAAGCAGGGCAAAACTTGAAGAATTAACTGCAGAGTTTATTGATCGAGCAATGGCAATTACAAAACGGGCTATGGAAGCTTCCGGATTCTCAAACGCAGATATTCACGAGGTGATCCTTGTTGGAGGTCAAACTCGTATGCCAAAAATGTCAGAAAAGGTTAAGGAGTTCTTTGGTAAGGAACCAAACAAATCAATTAACCCTGATGAAGTTGTAGCTCTAGGAGCAGCCATCCAAGGAGGTATTATGTCCGGAGACGTAAAAGATGTCCTATTGTTGGACGTTATACCGCTTTCGCTTGGTATAGAGACTATGGGAGGGGTTGCTACAAAGCTTGTAGAACGAAACACAACCATTCCAGCCTCTCGTTCACAGGTTTTCTCAACTGCAGCAGATAACCAGACTTCTGTAGAGATTCATATTGTTCAAGGAGAAAGAGCTATGGCTGGAGATAACAAATCTCTCGGTAGATTTATTTTGGATGGAATTCCACCAGCTCCACGGGGTATGCCTCAAATAGAAGTGATGTTTGATGTGGATGCCAACGGAATTTTGTCAGTTAAGGCAAAGGATAAGGCCACAAGCAAAGAGCAATCAATTAGAATTGAGGCTCGATCAAGTCTATCAAAAGAAGAGATTGAAAAAATGCAAAAAGACGCAGAGATGCATGCACAAGATGACCTCCAGAAAAAAGATTTAGTTGAAGCAAAAAACATTGGTGAGCAACTTATCTATACAGCGGAAAAATCATTAACAGACGCTGGAGATAAAGTTCCTGCTGATTTGAAGAATTCAATTGAAACAAAAATTGCGGATCTTAAAAAAGCTAAAGAAGGTGAGGATATGGAAGCAATAAAGAAAGCTACAACTGAACTTTCTACAGAGCTTTCTAAAGTAGGAGAGATTATAAACAAGGCTGCACAGGAAGCACAGAAGGCGCCGGAAGCAGGAAGTGCAACAGCGGGCGAAGGTGAAAAAGTTCGAGATGCTGATTTTGAGGAGAAAAAGCCGGAAGAAGGCAAAAAGTAATACAATTTAATCTAAGATTGTCAAGTATACTCAAACTCAAAAAACCTTATAATAATCGCTATAAAAACATCATGTCAAAAGATTACTACGAAACATTGGGCGTTGATAAAAAGGCTTCAAAAGACGAGATAAAGAAAGCTTTTAGGACTTTGGCGCACAAATATCATCCAGACAAAAAAACTGGAGATGACGCTAAATTCAAGGAAATCAATGAAGCCTACTCCATATTGTCAGATGACAGTAAAAGAGCTCAATACGACGCGTATGGAAGCAATTTCAACGCATCTGGAGGGGCTGGAGGACCTCAAGGAGGCTTTGGCGGATTTGATTTCTCCCAATTTACCCAAGGTGGTCAAGGAGGAGGCTTTGAATTTGATTTCGGAGATTTATTCGGCAATGCCTTTGGAGGTGGTGGTAGGGCTCAAACCAAAAGAGGCCGAGACATATCCATAGACATAGAACTATCTTTTGAGGAGTCAGTTTTCGGAGTGGAGCGTAGCGTATTGCTAAACAAGGTTTCAAAGTGTGGGGTTTGTGGCGGAAATGGGGCTGAGAAAGGTACCGAAATGACAAAATGTGATACTTGCAACGGCAAAGGCCAGATAAGAGAAGTGAAAAGAACTTTTTTTGGCCAGTTTGAGACTACTAGTACATGTGAGTCCTGTCAGGGCACGGGTAAAATTCCAAAAGTTAAATGTAGCGCCTGCCATGGTCACGGCATTTTGAAGAAAGAGAGCGAAATCAAAGTAAAAATACCAGCCGGAATAGATCACGGTGAAATGATGAGACTCTCTGGTGCTGGAGAAGCTGTCTCCGGAGGTCAGACAGGTGACTTGTACATAAAGATTTATGTCAAAAAGCACACAGTCTTCAGAAAAGAAGGTCAAAATCTTTTGATGGACTTAAACGTCAAACTTACTGACGCATTGTTGGGTGGAGAGGAAACAATAAAAACTCTTGATGGAGATATTAAAGTAAGAATTCCAGAAGGGGTGACACATGGGGAAGTTTTGAGAATAAAAAACAAAGGTGTTCCTTACGACAAACATTATAGAGGTGATATTCTCATAAAACTTCATCTGCTTTTACCCAAGAAACTATCCAAAGAAGCAAGAAAGCTGGTTGAGTCTCTCAAGAAAGAAGGTATATAAATTATTTAATCGAGTTTCTACCAAATGACCCTCTATTATCGTAGGGGGTTATTTGATATACTTTTGACATGTCAGGATTTATATCAAAAATCACAAGCTCTCTTTCTGGTGACGTACTATTTTTAATAGTGGCGTTCGTGGTTATTTTCTTGGCCGTGGCATATTTCAGTAAATCAAGAATGATTTCTCTTATCCTGGCTTTTTATCCAGCTACTTTTTTATACAACCAAATTCCTTTTTTCGATAAACTTATTGTCTTAAGCGGGGATACAGGTGCTCTTTTAAATAAACTAGGAATCTTTTTAGTTTTGTTTGTTATTATTTCCATTGTTATAAACAAACACACCTCATCATATGATGATTCTTCTGGATTCATAGGGAAGCTTGGTTTAACCGTCTGCATCCTAGTTTTGTTTATGGTTTTCTCTTATACAACTGTTGATTTGAACCTATTTCACAACTTTTCTGGGTCAATAGATGCCCTATTTATGGGGTTGGGGAGGGTATTTGGATGGAGTTTGTTACCTTTTGTGATTTTGATGTTTATTTAGTCCCAAGTTCTGCCACAAGTTGCCCCAGTAGTAGAGCAATAGCTCACTACAGGGCTAATCCCGTAGTGAAATTGACCTCGATCATCAATGTGCCTTGGTACAAGGTCAATTTCTACTACCGGATTGATTTTTGCCTTATTTTGATGTGTACTAAAAATGGCCATTCTACGGCCCTGTAAAGCCGTGAAACTACTCTTTTCATACCCTATTTTTCGTGTTATTTCATTGACAAGTGGCATATGAGTGTGATACAATATACCTAACTCAGTAGATCTGAGTTTTTCCGTTAAATAGACATCCAGAATTATAATCTAATTAATCTTGTATTTTAAATTTTACTGCTATAAGTTTGTTTATGATGGTTTCGTCTTTTACAGGCATAACCAGTCCAATAACAGTTAGTGAAGTTCCAAAAGTGGAAACAAGAGCTGTTAAAGAAATATCAAGAAAAGAGGTAGAAAATATAATGAGTACTGAGGAGTATATACGTGAGTATTTCTCTGATATACCTATTATGATTCAAATCGCAAGATGTGAATCTACTTTCAGACAACTCGACAAAGATGGAGAAGTTCATCGAGGTAGAGTTAATAACGCAGATGTCGGTGTGATGCAAATAAATGAGTATTATCACTTAGATGCTTCAAAAGCCGGAGATTATAACATCTACACTATTGAAGGTAACACTGCATACGCCAGAAAGCTTTATATGGATCAAGGTACACAACCTTGGGTATCATCTAAGCCTTGTTGGGGTAAGTATGAAAACCAAAATCTAGCCTTAAACAAATAAAACCAAAAAACTCCCGAAATGGGAGTTTTTTGTTATCTCTCAAATAATGGGAGAGTATTACTATTTTTTTATTTTAAATTCGGTAGAGCTATATATTTGTGGGGAATAGAAGCGATGTTGGTTTTTCTGAATTCTTATTTATAGATATGTATGTGAAGGGAAGGATTAATACAGCGTGTCGCACAATATATCTTTTTTCATGCTACGGCTGAGGAAAGCTGACCAAACAAAGAATAAAAATTTTAGTTAGATTTTCTATGAATACTTCCCTGTCTATGCATGTAAACTTTTAACCTGGGTCATTATAGAGGCTCGTTTTTGTCTCACTTCTCTACTTTTTGTGGATACAGATGATTATCCATAAAATTTGAAAATTTCATACTAGGGGATACCTGTAATAGAAAAGCCACAGATCTGACCTGTGGCTCCCCTATTTGGGTAGGTTAAAATTTTTGTAGATCTATCTTATCTCTAACTAATTAAATTTCTGACAAAATTATCCAGCCAAAAGTAAATAGTTTTAAAGAAATTTACTATGGGCACCAAGACCCCTTGAACTTTTGGTGATTTTATCCATTCTACGATGTCAAAACCCAAAAAGTACTTCAGGGCAATTACAGCAACTATTAGTAATATTATTCTACCTATAAAACCTCTGTTGTTTTTCATAAATTATTAGTTTATATTATTTGGCTGTTCTGGGGCTTGTGGCGGGTTTGGCTCGTTGTTGTTTTTTCTTATTTTATTTCCAGCTACAAATAGGAGTCCTAGAAAAACTATAGCGGCAAATGATATGCCAAACCAAACTAATCCAGGATATTTCTCTGTAAGTCTACTCTCGTCTGGATCACAAGCATCACCAATACCATCGTTGTCTGTGTCTTTTTGGTTGGCATTTACTGTGTTTGGACAATTATCTATTATATTGGCTAGGGAATCATAGTCAAAATCATCACATAAATCTCCCCTTCCATTTCCATCTATATCTTCTTGGTTAGGATTTTTAGTAGTAACACAGTTGTCTTGCATGTCAGGTATTTTGTCTCCATCTGTATCAGCCAAAACAAAGACTGAGTTGTTTTGAACACTCAAAAATCCAACTTTCTTTACACCAGTAGGGCTGCTCAGATTTGGAGATTCTCCAAAATATTCAGTAACTGGGTTTTCAGGGTTAAGATATACCGTGTAGGAATTTTTTGGTTGAGCCAAGAAACGCAAGCTCTTTTTTGTTGTTGTGTTTGAAAGGTCATTTAGATCTAATTCCATTATGTCTAGAGGTTGAGAGTAATTCATTTCTATTATCCAGTCCTTAGCCAAAGTTTCAATAAAATTTATTCTGGATGATTTAGGAACATATTTATTCAAGACGACCACTTCCTTGCCGTTTGTTATTGCCTTTATTGTAATTGAAGAAGGAAGAGAAATGTATTTATTTAAAGTCAAAGTAAGCTCATTTGATTTTATCTGCTTTAGAAAACTTATCTTTATTTTAGTTATGCCTACATCTGAATTGTTTAAGTAGAACTCTTCTTTAGTTGAAAGATTATCGTCAAACATCGATGACAAGTTATAATTTGTTACTGAGTCAAAAGAGCTAACAACAGGGGTTCTCAGTGACTCTGTGTACATTAGTTTGGACTGTATAAACTTTTTAGCTGTTTCATCATACACAGCAAAAGAATTTTCATAAGCATCGTTTATCTTAAAGTCTACTTCTAGAATAGTTGGAACAACAATATCAACTAGAGGAACTTTTGCGAAATTTCTATATAACTTGAACAACATCTGGTTTCCGTACTCACCCCTTTCGTCAGTTTGTCCCACAGGTTGCCAGTCTTGAGCAGAAACAACAAGGCTTGAACTAAGTGCAGATATTAAGATGGCTATTATTAGTATGTATTTTTTCATATTGATTTAATTTT
>JAUPVY010000020.1 GCA_030916785.1 Patescibacteria group bacterium | reverse complement strand
TTTTTTCCTGTTTGATGAACAACTTGGTATTTTCTAACTAATTCAGGTAAAGCATCCATTATTATTTCGTTTATAAAAACTGAACCTTGAGAACCACCCAATATAAGTATTGTAGGAATTCCCTCTGCTAGGCCAAGAAGCTTATGAGCACCCTCTGTTAGAGGCTCTCTTATTTCTTTGCGAATAGGGTTTCCTGTGTAAGCTACCTTCTCTCTCTTGAAGAACTTTACAGCTTCTGGATATGATATAGCGATACGACGAGCAAATTTGCCTGCCCAAGCATTTACTTTGCCTGGTGTGCTGTCTGATTCATGTATGACTACAGGTATTCTCAGTATTTTTGCAGCAAAAAGTGCAGGGAAACTAGCGTATCCACCTTTACCAAAAATAACATCTGGATATATGACAAAGATTCTCCAAAGTGCACCTAGTGTTCCAAAGAAGGTACTAAACAAATCAAAGAAATTTAGGATTATGTTGCCTGGAGATTTTTTTCTTCTGATTTTACCGGCACTAACTTTTTGGAAAACCATATTATTTTCAAATAGGAGGCCTTCGTTGTAAGGCTCCGTAGACATATAATAAATCTCCGGTCTCAAAAGATGACTTTCTTTTATTAAAGTATTTAATTCCTCAACTATCGCTATGATGGGATAAAAATGTCCACCACTACCACCACCAGTAAATAATATTTTCATTTAGTTAATTAGAATTACTTCTTTTGGTTCTTTGAGATATTTAGAATTATCCCAACCTCCAAAAGAGTCATAAATAAAGCTGTCCCTCCATGACTAATAAAAGGCAAGGTGATGCCAGACAAAGGCAAAATACCCACCATTGCCCCAATATTCACAAAAGCTTGGGATACTATCATTATAACAATTCCGACGACCACAAGTCTACCGAAAGGATCCTGTACTCTAACTGCAATTTTGAGCCCTCTAAAGGCAAAAAATATATAAAATAGGATTATACTTACACCTCCCAGAAAACCGAATTCCTCACACGCTACAGCGAAAATTGAGTCCCCTATCGGTTCGGGCAATACGTTGAATTTTTGGATACTTTGACCAAACCCTCTTCCGAACATTCCACCTGAACCAACGGCTATGAGTGACTGTTGAATCTGGTATCCACTACCCAAGGCATTTGATGACGGATTAATAAAAGTATTAATTCGGTTCATGACATAGGGTCTTGAATAGGCTATCCCAGCAAGAACCACAGCACCTATTATTGCGGAAATAAAAATATACCTCCAACGCCCACCTGATGAGAGGAATATGGCAAAACCAGCTAAGGCTATGATAAAAAATGTATCAGTATCTGGTTGAAGTAGTAAAACTCCCCCTACAATACCAATTAAAATCAGGAAAGGCATGAATCCGTATTTAAAGGTCTCAGCTTTGTCTTTAACTCTAGCCATCCATGCCGCAAGAAAAACTATAAAACCTATTTTTAGAAATTCGGATGGTTGAAAGGATAAAAATCTAAAATCTACCCATCTTTTCGCCCCGCCATGCTCCAGCCCTATTCCCGGTACAAAAACAAGCAAAGTTAAAACAATAGATATAAAAAATATATAGATAGAATATTTCCTGTATATTTTGTAATTAATCTGAGAAGCGACTATACATGCAATTACTCCCAAAATTAAACCATAAAAAGTTTGATTGAAAGCTACATTGGCGTACTTCACTGGTTGTTTAGAGAGAAGACCAAAAGAAGCAGATGTAAAAATCAAATAACCAGATATTACAAGTATGGCTATAGATATTAAAAATGGTATATCAACTTTTATTTTTTTCATGGGTTTAGCTAACCAAGGCCAAAATTACACCAGAAATAGCAAAAACAACACTGAAAATCCAGTACCTCATCACTGTTTTTTCTCTAGACCATCCAATAGCTACAAAATGGTGGTGCAACGGTGCTACTTTGAAAACGCGGTGTTTGTTAAAGTGTTTGTAGGAAATCATTTGAATAATAACAGAAAGAGAAGTGATAAACAGTGGAAAAGCTATGATCGGAAGAAGTAAAACAGTGTCTGTCAGGAATGCTATAACTGCCAAAGTTACAGTTAGTCCGAGCATCCCCGTTTCACTCATGTAAAACCTTGCTGGAGGAACATTAAACCAAAGAAATGCTAGTGTTCCACCCGCTATTACCGCGCAGAGAGCTGAAATATCTATTTGGTTTTGGACAAAAGCAATAACAGAGTATGCAGTAAAAATAGTAGCCATTACGCCACCAGACAGTCCATCTATGCCATCTATAACACTAGTAGAAAACACTCCGAGCATGATTATAATAAAGAAAGGAATGTACATCACCCCGAGATCAATGTCATACCAAAACGGCATGTGAATAGTTGTGGCATCAAGTTTAAAGTAAAACCAGTAACTAATAGCAAGACCGATAAGCACAATGCAAGCAACTTTTACTCTTCTGTAAATAATACTGTCTTTAGCGTAGGCACCCTTGCCTGTAATCTGTAAAATATCGTCTACCAAGCCTATAAGTGAGGCTAGGATAAGTGAAGCTAGAGGAATAAGGGTCTGACTTCTACTAAAGAAATTTAGTTTTTGGGTTAGATCGTTTGGAAAAACAAGATGTAGAATGTAAATCAGAATTACAGTTAGTATTACCGATACCCAAATTATTACACCACCAACTCGTGGAGTAGATAATTCCTCTTTTGTATTGTGAATTTTTGCAAAGTCATCTGTAGTTATATCCCCTGCTTCTGTGCGTGGACTTTTTTTCCACATTTTGTATTTATAAAAGTAGTGTGTAAAAAATGGAGTAATCAAAATACCAAGAAAAAAGGTCAGGACTGATGGAACAACTACTTTTATTACATCTATCATTTTCTTTAAGCTTTTACTTTTAACTTTCTACTAATGTACACATCATACCACAGCGAAAGCATGAGTAATGAGTAAATTTTTCTAGAATTATCAACAGTTTTGGAATTATGCTCATTTATTATTTTTTGAATATGACCTGTGCTCATGTGCTTTTTTATATAGTCATTTTTCAAAATCAAATCGTACACATCGTTGCTGTCTTTATCTAGCCAGCTTTTGAGTGGTGTTGGAAAACCTAGTTTTTTTCGGTTTCTAGTGTTCTCTGGAATAACGTTTTTGAACGCTTCTCTTAGGAGGTACTTTGTTACCCCTCCTGACCACTTAAAGGCATCTGGAAGTGTTTTAGCGAGGTTTGCGACCTCTATATCAAGAAATGGTACTCGTAGCTCTAGGGAGTTAGCCATAGTCATTTTATCGGCTTTGGCTAGTATATCCCCCACCAGCCAGGTGTTAATGTCTATGTACTGCATGGCCGTAGAGTCACTCAAATGTGAGACTTTTTTATACAGAAACCCTAGTGACTGAGTCTTTGCTCTAGGGCCTTTCCACAACAGATCAATTTCTTTCTTTTTAAAGATAGATGCGTTGCCTATGTACCACTCCTCAAGTTTCATATTCACTCTACTCAAATAATTTTTACCATAAAACTTAAACGGCAGGTCAAGGAAAAATTTTATTATAGATTTAGGCAACCAGGCCATTTTTTGTCTTGCAAAAGGAGCTAAGTATATATTGTATCCACCAAATAATTCATCTGAACCTTCTCCAGACAAAACGACAGTAACATGTTTTCTGGCCTCACGAGCAACGAAATACAAACCTATTGCAGATGGATCGGCCACAGGTTCGTCAAAATGGTAAATGGCTTTCGGTAGGATTTTCATGTATTCCTCTCTGCCTATAGTTATTTCAGTGTGGTCTGTACCAAGAAAATCAGAAGTCTCACTGGCTTCTTTACCCTCAGTCAAAGTATCAAAACCCACTGTGAAAGTTTTTATTTTTTTGTCACTCCTTATTTCCTGCATCAGGGTTGTGATAATAGAACTATCTATTCCACCAGAAAGAAAAGCACCTACAGGAACGTCTGCTATCATGTGATGCTCCACTGAGTTCTTAATAGTATCCTGGATTATTTCGGCCGTTTTAGATTTATCGAGACTAGTATTTTGGTTGAATTCAAATGACCAATATTTTTCTATGTGAGTTTCTTTGTTGATCAAATCAATACTTAGAAAATGAGCTGGCGGTAATTTATAAACATTTTTGAAAAATGTTTCAGGAAGAGGGTTGTATTGGAAAGATAAATAATTAACTACGGCGTCGTCATTTACCTCTGGCTTAAACCCTGGAATGGTCAAAAAACTTTTTATTTCTGATGAAAAGCCTATAATATTCTCGTATTCATCCACCAAATAATAAAGTGGTTTAATACCAAAAAAGTCTCTAGCTACAAAAATATTTTTTGTTTCGGTGTTATATATGCAGAAAGAAAACATTCCTCGAAGCCTTGGAAGCATTTTTTCACCGAAAGCTTCGTACATGTGCAAAATAACTTCAGTATCAGTTTGAGTTTTAAAAACAAAACCTTTTTCAATTAATTCTTCCCGGAGCTCCTTGTAATTGTATATTTCCCCATTTAGAAAAATTAGAAGTTTATCGTCGGCTGAAGTTATGGGTTGTCTTCCTGTAGAAAGATCAATTATAGACAGTCTTCTCATTCCCAGACCCACATATTTGTCTACATAAAAACCATCGTCGTCCGGGCCACGATGAGTTATAGAGGCCACCATTTCCCCTATAATTACCTCTTTTTCTTTAGTTTTAAGATCAAAATATCCTGCTATTCCGCACATTCTTTCAGTATAACCCAAAACAAGGGGTTGTGTCCAAAAAGCCCTTTATTTAGCTCCAGAAACGTAACTTCGGCTAGCTTCTACTAGCTTAGAAACATCCGTAAACCTACCCTCTATTGATGAGCCCAGAACCACAACCACTATAGGCCTCCCTATAGAAGCATCAAAGGCTATAACCAGATTTCCTCCAGCCATACTTGTGTACCCAGTTTTAGATGCAATAAGTCCGGGTATTTGATCAACATCAAAATTTGTATTTACTGCCGTGTGAGTTTTGTCTAGAGAATCTACTTCTATTTCTTGATATTTCGTCGCCTCTAGTATTTCAGAATGATTTTCTATCAAATATTCCATTAATTTACTCACATCGATTGCAGAGCCATAGCCTCCTGATAGTGCTCCGTTATCTAAGCCAGTTTCATTAATGAAATAAGTCTGTTTAAGACCTAATTCTTCTGCCTTTTCATTCATTTTGGAAATAAAATCTTTTCTACCCAAATCGTAATCAGTCGTATTCATATTTATAGCCCCTATTACAGAAGCAAGAGATCTTGCACCGTCATTAGAGGAAACAGTCAAAGAGAAATCAAGTAAATCTCTAAGTCTCCAAGATTCACCGGCCAGTAACCCTGAGTCCCCTTCTTCAGATAAAAACTCCTTTCTTATTGTTATGCGTGAATTTTCTGGAACTAGTTCTACTGCAGTGAGAGCTGTCATAAGTTTTGTGATAGAGGCAAGAGGAAGCTGAACAAACTCATTTTTCTTGAAAATAACTTCGTTTTTCACAATATCAAAAACATAAACAGATTTTGCCTCTAACTCTAGAGAATCGAATGCTGCAGAGCTAGTTTTTTCGTTATAGACTATTTCTTCTTTTACTACTGGTTTGTGGAGCAATCCATATATAAGAAAAACCATAAAAACAATAGAAATAACTAGCAGTGCATTCAAAACTAGTAATTTTTTAGATATTGGTTCTGTGTTTTTTGTTTCTTCCATTTTTTAGTTTATTCCGAAGCCTCATCTAATTCACTTTCTTTTTCTTCCACCACCTCTAGCTGTTTATTCATTTCTTCGTATTCTGGAAGATCAGATATATGACTTAATCCTAAAAACCTTAAAGCATCGCCTGTTATATTATAACCTACTCCACGCATTCCTGTCTCGCTATTTTTTCTTTCAATCAACCCTCTAAGGAGTAAATTTCTTAGAGCATATTGAGAATTAACTCCTCTTATATATTCAATCTCCTTTTTACTTACAGGTCCTTTATAAGCAACGATCGAAAGAGTTTCTATTCCTGCCTTACCCAAATCTCTCTCTCGTTCTTCTTTTACCATTTTCTCTATAGCTTCTGAGTGTTCTGGTGCTGTAACTATAACCACTTCATCATTATGAAAAACCAACCTCAATCCTCTATTTGTTAAAGAATCTCCCAGCGTACCTATGGCAGATAGGGTTTCTTCTTTTGATAATTCCAAAATTTTAGAGAGAGAGTTAATACTCACAGGCTCAGCCAAATAAAAAAGTATGGCTTCTATTTTATTAATTAAATTTTGATTTTCCTGCATTGTATTTTGTATTACTTTGAACTTTCTATTTTTAACTTTCGACTCTAGTACCTCGGTGTTCCTACAGTTTGATTTTCCATTTCGATATCCTGAAAATCTTTATCTTGTCTTACTTGTATAATACCCTGCTTAACCAATTCTAGCATAGCAAGAAAACTTACAATAACATTAACCTTTTCCACTTTTCCCTGACCTGAAAAATCCTTGAAACTCATTTTTATGCTTTCTGTGATACGACCAGTTAAAGTTTCTATCATCTCCTCTAGAGAGATAATTTTTTTGATTATAGCCTTAGGAACAAATTCTTTTTTGGGTAGCCCCAGAATAAGAGAATTAACTGTTTCTCTTATTTTTTCAACAGAAATATTTTTGTCCGGAGTAAACACAACCATCTTTTCTTTTGAAGGCTGACGAAGGTACTCCACGTGAATATTAAACCTTTCTCTTAAATGTTGGCTTAACGCCTTGTATTTTTGATATTCACGAAGTCTTGCTTCCAAATCCTCTATATTATGCTCTTCCTCTTCACTCAGGGTAAGTGTGGGTAAAAGAGATTTAGACTTAATCAAAACCAAAGTAGAGGCAATTAGAATAAAGTGCGCAGAATCAGCAATAGGAAAGTTCTCCAAACTTTTTACATAAGCAATATAATCATCAGCAACTTGGGCCAAAGATATGTCGTTTATGAAGAGTTTTCTTTTTTCTATTAGAGAAAGTAGAGTATCCAGAGGTCCTTCAAAAATATGTGTTTTTACTTGATATTCACTATCCATTTATATTGGAATTATATCTTTTTCTTCAGATTAATTCCAAGCTCTAATAGTTGAGTATCAGAAATTTCTGAAGGAGAATCCATCATAAGGTCTTTACCTTCCCCTGTTTTAGCAAAAGTAATAACTTCTCGGATGTTTGGCTCATTCTGCATAGTCATAACAAACCTATCTAGTCCCCAAGCGATACCACCATGTGGAGGTGTTCCGAGAGAAAAAGCATTCATCATGTGTCCAAAGTTTCTCTGGATGTCTTCTGTTTTGTGTCCCATGACCTCAAAAACCTTCTCTAGAGCCTTTGGATCGTGGTTTCTGATGCTTCCTCCACCTATTTCCATGCCATTTAGAGCGACATCATACTGTGTAGTCAAAATTTCTCCAATGTTTTCCTTATTCATCAGCCATTCCATGTGCTCTGGTTTAGGTCTAGAAAATGGGTTGTGAGTAAATGTCCAACCACCTTCTTCTGTCTGTTCAAAGAATGGAAAATCTATAACCCAACAAAATGCGAGCAGGTTCGGATCATTTTTGTCTTCTCTCAAATCTGGTTTATCAGAATTATATTTCTCCATTGCTTCTTTGTATGAAAGTCTTGGAAAAGGTATTTGCTGAATTTTTTTCTCTGGGTAAAGTTTTGTTACAACTTCGATCAAAAGTCTCTCGTTAAGTTCCATGACGTCTTCTCTTTTTACAAAACTCAATTCCATATCAAGCTGTGTGAATTCTGGTTGTCTGTCTCCCCTACTATCCTCATCTCTCATACATCTAGCTATCTGAAAATATTTTTCAAATCCACTAGTCATAAGTAGTTGTTTGTACTGTTGAGGTGACTGAGGTAATGCATAAAACTTACCAGAATACAGTCTAGCAGGCACCACAAAGTCTCTAGAACCCTCTGGTGTCGATTTAGTTAACATTGGTGTCTCTATCTCTGTAAAATCTTCGGCATCAAGAAAATCTCTAATTAGTTTTATAACTTTGTGTCTGTTTCTTATATTTTTTTGCATTCTAGCTGAACGCAAATCAACATAACGATATTTTAGTCTAACTTCCTCATTAATTTCTTTTGTATCTCCTGAAATATCAAACGGAATAGTTTCTGATTTGTTCAAAACCTCAATACCTAAGATTTCCATTTCAATATCACCATTTATTACACCCTCTTTCACATTTCTTTCAGGTCTTTTGTTTATTATTCCAGTTACAGTTAATACCCACTCAGTTCTCACCTCTTTTACCTGTTCAATGGCTTCAGGATGGCTAGGAAGCACTACACACTGCACTTTACCTGTCATATCTCGCATGTCCATAAAAACCATTTTTCCTTGGTCTCTACGCACATCAACCCAGCCAGAAATACTGACTTCTTGGCCTATAAACTTATTTAAATCTTTGATATATGTTCTCATGTTTGATGTTGGAGAAACAAAAAAGCCCCTCCGAATTCATTAGTTAATAAATTCGCAGGGGCGATTTCGTCGCGGTGCCACCCTGTTTTTGATACCGAGGTATCACTTCATTTTTGCTTTTCGGAGCAAAACCGGAAGATTCTACTTGCTTTTTAGGGCTTTCTTTCTTCACCTCACCGGTGTTGGCCGGATCAAAGGATTGACTACATTATATAATTTTCTCTGACTATTGCAACTAGTACAACTTA
>JAUPVY010000019.1 GCA_030916785.1 Patescibacteria group bacterium | reverse complement strand
TCGAGTCCTCTCCTGGGCACATATAAAAGCCAGACTTTGTCTGGCTTTTAACGTGCCCGGGAAGCAAGCAAACTGCTTTGCTTGCGTGAGGACGAGAAAGACGGAGCCATGCCCCGCTTTGCGAGACAGGCGAGTCGGGGCCGAAAGTTCTGAGAGCCTCGCGAATTAGAAACTTGTGGCCGAGTCTACCACTTAACACAAATAAAAAGCACCCTTTTAGGGTGTTTTTTATTGGCTTTGCAGCCAAAAACCCTTTATTTAAGCCGTATTTTAGCTTGACAAAAGCACATAATATGTGCTATAATATACATAGAAGACTAGGAGTACTCGCGAAAGCGACGAAAGATGTCCTTTGAAAGCAAACAACAAACACAACATACGACCATGGTAGTACTTACAGCAATCCTTTGGATCTGTGTCTTTGTGGCACTGGTCTACTTTGCTCCAATCTTGGATGCAAACGTCAAGAACTGGTTCTTCGAGAAAGGTCCAGGTCCTGATAAATTCTCTGTTCTGGTTACAAGCCAGGGAGAAAGAGTAAAAAAGTACGTGGCGAACGGAGTAAACAGTAGCTATAACACACTGTCCGGCCTAAGAGAAAAAGGAGCGGACGAAGAATGGCTGAAAAAGCAGTCTCCGATTTTCAAGAATGTCTACTGCCAACACTACTTCAACGCGTGGGGTCTGGTTTACAAACCATTAAGCCAAAAACTTTGGGAATGCCCATGGCTTGATGGCGCAACTGAGATACCGCTCGCTGAAAGTAAACTACAGGAAACGCCTGAGTGTGAGATCGCCGGTTTGCCGCACGATATGAAGACACGTCTAACCTTTGAACAAAAGGATTTGTCGATGTTCTTCTATCTAGGAGAGCAGTCCTCTACGGATGTAATCCTGAGTGACTACGATGGCGCCCTCCGGTCATTTACTCACGCCAAAGGTAAAAGTAGTAAACCTGGCGAGACTGTTGACACAAGGACTATCTACGGAACGAAGACCGAAGAAAAGGAGGGCTCACCCATGGATCCTATTTTCAAGGAGTTCGTTTACTCCCAGACCAATGACAATGCGGAAAAGTACGGACGAGCACTTGTGAATATCGCAATTACCTCGGTAAAACCAGCAGCAAGTGTTGGTGCTCTTCTACAGGAAGAGACTGAGGCAGAGGTAAAAGCTCGGGCCAGAGAAAAGGCCGCCAAAGGACAAGCCGCCGAAATACTTGCACTCGGAGAAGCTGAGGCTGCGGTGATAGAACGGAAGGGTGAAGCAGCGGCTAAAGCAGAGAAAAGGCTCCGAGACGCAGGAGTTACCGATTCCGCAAGGCAGTCGATAGCGATCGAAAAGACCTCGCTTGGTTCGCTTGCTCTGGTGCCAGTATCTCCAACACATGAAACCGGAAACACTGCGAAAAAGCCATGATGCAATCACCGATCATACCGCTGATAATTCTTGTTGGAATATTTGTAGCGGTTTTTGCCGCTATAGGTAATAAAAAGAGTCGGGTAAAATCTGCATCGAGCAGTACACCCGACTCCACCAACAAGAACTCTCTCGCCCAATCAAAGACGTCCATCAAGGACAAAGTGAAGGGGTGGTGGGGTAAGTCCCAACTGTTCCGTGTGATAGTGTTCATCGCCTTAGCTGTAGGTCTCATGTGGGCCTGGCAAGAGAATGGACACAAGCTGGATTCCGACACAGTTGGATCTGGCCAAACACTCCTTGATGGTGGTAAAATCACCATCGAGAAACACCATGGCGAAGACTTTTCGGAGCTCGCCAAATACGAAACGGTGGCGGGAGGATTCCTTACGCGCCTTGAGACTCAGGGTGAAAAGGAGGTATACATACTTGTATGGAGACGGAACGGAAACGAATACGTTCCTGTCACACAAGGCCCAAGGATCTACCGCGGAGAACCTCTCTCGAGGTGCGCAGTAGAGACCTACAGCTTGTTCCTGGGTGATAATGCCCAGATCGACAAACTGGCAAACGTTGTTGCCAAAGTTGATACGTCGCGAAGGTGCGACGCAATAGGCAACATAGTGGCGGTAAATTAACCGTCACGAAAAACCGAAGACGAAGCCCCTGACCTAGGTCGGGGGCTTTTTCATTTGATTTAATTAAATAATTGTTTTTAATACTAAAGGGCGCGCCGTGAGGCGCGCCCAAAAGTCTTCTAAAACAAAATCCGCCTTTCGGCGGATTTTGTTTTAGATTTATTCGATAGGAGGTAAATTTACCTCGATATCTTGAACGTTAATCTGATCTTCTATTCCAAGTGTCCCTAAGATGAGCTGCATTATGAAAAACACAGAACCCATAATAGCCATACCTATAAGTCCCCAAATAATGTGCTGCTTCCCTTTCTCTCTCGCATCAGAAGAATCTCCGTCTTTTATAAACTCGAATATTCCGTAAGCGAAATAGACGGCGGCGATAGCAAACATCAGCACTATCAAGGGATTAATAATTGCCTTATTAACCTTTCTTATAGTCTCATCAACAGATGCGTAGGCTGTAAGGATAAATGGATACATAGATTATTGACAGAATATTGGAGTAGCTGTCGGACCTGTTCCAGTGTATCCAATAATTGTACCTGCAGTACATCCTGTTGTGTCTAAGTTCTGACCTCCTTGGTTAATACCAAATGTAGAGTTGAGAACAGCTACTAGTCCCCAGATAGAGACTATTATAAACAAACCAATAATACCTGAAATAATAACTCTTCTTCCTTCTGCTTGATCTTCTGATTCTTTTGCTGTTGCGTATTTGATAACGCCCCAGATTGTATAAAGAACAGCTAGAGTAATAAGAATTGGTATTACCACGTTCATTATTGCGGCAATTATCCCCAATAAATTAAATATTGTATTACCGCCAACTTCTGTACCCAATGGATCCGCAGCAGAAGCCATAAATGGCGCCACCATCAAACTCAGCATCCCCAACCCTCTCATTAATTTACTCATAGAATAAATATTTTAATAATTAATAATAATTGACATAAACTCCGAACCAAGGAGCGACCATAACTTATGACCACGCCATGAGTGCGGAATTTATATTCCGTTTAATTATAACACCAAGTGGTACAAGACTAGTCTTGTAACTGTGGAATAACAGGAGTGCTTTCTAGTCCAAATGTTCCCTGTAGGACACCAACAAGTCCCCAAACAGAAACCAGAACGAAAAGACCAACGAGTCCGTAAAGAATAAAGTTTCTTCCCTCTTCTCTTTTTCCGCTGTCGTCTCCATTTGCGATGTATTTAATAACACCGATAATAAATACGATTACAGCGATAGTAAGGAGTAGAGGCCAAAGAGATTTTATTAATATACAAGTAGCTAGACCCAGCAATGACTGAAGACTTTCAACTTCTAGGTTTGTACAAGAAACTCCAGACTGGTTTCCAGAAACATAGCTAACCGTGACATTTCCTTGTGCTAAAGAAACTAAAGGTGAAAGGAGTATTATTACTGTAAAAAAACTTGCTAAATATTTTTTCATATTAAACTATGTGACTTATTAAACTATTAATCAAAGCTAAATCTATTTCATCGAACGTGCCTTTTAAAATTCTTACTATGGTCCACGAACCTAGTAATATTACTCCTCCTATTATAACCCATAGTAAATTTTTCTTTGCATCTTCAAGCTCTTTTTCATTTCCTCTTGCCATAACAAGCCTTAGACCTGAGTAAACTAAAAATATTGTAAGAACTGGAATACCGATTTTAAGAAGAGCATTTAGAAGACCGACGATAAAACTATTTAGGTCACTAACCGCCAAAGGGTTGTCGATAACTTCCTGTGGCCAGCCTACAAAGCTTCCTGAGGTGTCGCTGGTATCGATAGCACAACCTTCGCACGGAGGATCTTGTGTGCCACTACCGGCAGAACCTGGTGTGTTTACAGGAACAACTTCAACATCACCTGTTATGTCATCGCCATTGGGAACTATCTTAAATATAAAGTAATAAGAAGTTCCTGGGGAAAGATTTGTAGATGAGTTAAAGGCTGTACCGCCAAGAGAAGTACTAATAAAATTTAAACCTTCTGGGTTATCTATTTGCTCCTGTGTAGGGGGTGTGGTTCCGGTAAAAGTTTTTACACCTAAAAAAAAGTCGTCCTCTATCGCAGATTGTAAAGTTATCGATCCTTCAATAATAACCTGCACCAGACCTCCATTGGTTTGGAAAGTTACTGCTGGTGGATAGGTAAAAGTCGCCGAGCCAGCGGCAAGCGAAAAACCAGGAATCGAAACCAGGAACAGACTTAGAAAAAATAATTTTTTAAAAAAATTCATATTATCCAAAATAAATATTAATCATAGCAATAGTTTCTATCGTATCTTTTATTAATTTTGCAAAAATAAAAGATCCTAAAAGTATTGCCCCGCCGATAACTGCATATGTGAAAGCGTTTTTAGCTGTTTCGAGTTGTTTGTCGTTACCACGAGCGGTAACAAACAAAAGACCAGCGTAGATTATAGCGATAGCGATAATAGGTATTCCGACAGTTAGGGCAAAATCTATGACCTTCTGAATAAAATCAACGATAGTCATGTCGCTCCCACCTATTGGGTTTTGAATATTTATGTCCCAGTTTTGACCAGCAATACCTGGACCACCCCCGCTCGGGTCACCAGTGTTTGTTTGAGGGATATCATCTGGGTGTATGCCTTGGTATTCTGTAAGAAGCCCTAACCATTCCCAGTTTTTGTTATCACACCCGTTATGGCAATCATATTGTAAAGTTTGGATTTGATTAATGTTATAGACGTTGTCTAAAACAGCTTGGTTATCGTTTATTCTTATATAAAAAGTACATTCTCGGGGGTTACTATTGATAAACTCACTATCGCACTTATCGTCCCCCGCTCTTGCTGCAATAGTAAAGTTGTCTTGGGAAGGAACATCAATCTGCCTTTCTGTAAAATTCTCAACGTCGGGGTCACCTGATGCAATCTGATTGTCCCCAGTCTGCACAATACTTAAGTTAAAAGTATTATCGGGCGCAGTAGAACAACCCGTTGTCACAAAATCTATATAAACATAAGGTGGAGTTGTATCCGTGTACCATCCAGTCGGAGGAATTTGTCCCATAACTTGCCCGCCCTGAGTTGGTCTAAAAGTTGCCGAAGAAACAACGCATGCGGCATTAACTTTTTCAACATTCAAAAACAAAAATCCTGTTAATAAAAATGTTACCGAAAAAAATAATTTTAAAAATTGATTATTCATATTATGCACCTAAGATTCCTAATAATGGACCAGTGTATCCAAAGACCACCAAGACAGTACGGACAATAATCCAAGCTCCGAGTAAAACAATGAGCCCCACAACGGCGTTACCTATTATACTTTTTGCTTCATCTTTTTTACTTGGATTTCCACCACTTGTAACCATTAGAAATCCAGCATAGGCAAAGCTGAGCGTAACTATAGGAACGCCAATAACAAAGACAATAAACCGAATTATTTTATTGATGGCAAGAAGTAGTTTTTCGAAGTCACATTCTTCCTCGATACCGTCGCAAGTAATAAGCCCACCTTCAAATTCTTCTCCTGATGAGGGGAGTCCTGGGTTAGACCCACCGTTTCCAGAACCTCCTCCACTAGATACTGGTATTTGTATTAAAATATCTGACGCAGTAACAGGAAGCGCGCCCGCCCTATCCCTACTGTTTACCATCTTTAAGTAATAAGCTGTTCCAGGGTTTATAATCCCAGAATCAACTGTTACAGATATAAATCCAGTCGAGTTAAAAACCTCTTCGTCCACAGATGACCAAAGTATCAAAGCTGGATCTACATCTTCAATCTGCTCACCACTTCTATCTTGGGATAAAAGGTAAAAATCTACGGGCATACCGAAGTTTGATGTTGCCCCCTGAGGACTATATACATTTACACCGGCTGGAACTTGGAGGCCCAGAGTAACAGATCCGCTAGATTGAGTATTTACATTTAAGCTTAGGTTAGATACGGGATCGGTTGTAAATATAAAGTAATCTCTTAGTGGCTCACCTACTATTTGTTGACCCGCCATCCCTAATTCCCACTCTACAATATCAAGATAATAATTTGAAGCTGGCCAAAGTGTGCCAACTAAATTCTGAGGTAAATCAAATCTATATAATCCTGATGATATGTTGTAGGTTAGATTTGGAGGTGTTGATGAGTAAAAAGGCAAGTAAGCTGGAAGATATTTAAAAACTTCTCCGTTGCCATTTACCTCGAAACTGCCGTTTGGATTCGTGGTCCATTCACCAGGAAAACCGATTTCTAACTGCCACTGGAAAGACAAGCTGTTTGACGGTATGGAAAGGAACCCGCCACCATATGCGGAATATGTTGTTGGGGTTACTTCCCATGTAACATCAGCTATGCTTGATTGAGCAAATGACGTAAGTGGAATTGTTGCCATAACACCGACTAAAACTGAAAATATTTTTCTATAAATTATTTTTTTCATTATCGTGCAAGTAAGGCTTTTAATTCTGCATTTGTATCAGTTACAGATTTTGAATAATCTTTAAGTCCCGAGAGAACATTTTCTACCATGTCGCTAAATATAATGTTTGTTTTCTCATAACTCGGATCAATCCAAGATCTGGATGCTATTGCGGATTTATAGTAAACATCTGTAAATTTAGTAACTGAAGCTGTCGGCACGAGCAAGTCTCTTCTCACCGGAGAAAGACCAGAGACAAGAGAGAATGGTGCAGCTATCTGTCCGTTTGCAAGTTGGCCCGCAACATAGAAAGAGGCTTGTGGATTTTTACTTGCCTTAGACACCGAAACGGCATAAATCTTTGAATAAGTTAAGGTGTTTGAAGAACCTTCTACTTGAGGAATATTTGCAATATCAAAATTTAAATTTGGATTTATCTGAGTAATCAAAGGTATCTCGCTGGCAAAGCCAAAATAAATAGATAAATCTCCACCAACAAAAGCAGTTAGTGAATCTGGCATAGATTTATTCCAAGAGTAAACAGATTTTAAGGGGTTTGAAAATTCTAAAAAGAATTTTAGAGTTTCTTCTGCTGGTTTTGCGGAAATAAGAGACTTTCCAGAAAAAACTGATGTGTACAATCCTTTGTTAAAATCCCTAACAACCACGTTGTTACCCAGCTGTATGTTCATAGCTAGAAGTATTTCTTTAAAGTGCTTTATGTTTTTAGATTCACCAAAGGCAACGCCACTTTTTTTGATCTCCAAAAGCTCGTTTTTCTCTGTCAGCTCTGGAACCAAAGTGGAGAAATCTTTCCAATACTTCGGAGGAGCTACTATTCCCTTTGAATCAAAATGGTCTTTATTGTAGAACATAACCATCGGATCACCCAAAAAAGGATAACCTAAAATACCTGTTTCGGTTTTAAAGACATCGGCTGCTTGAATGTATGTGTCGGAAAACATTCTTTGTGTAAATCCTTCATAAGGTATTTCTATAACTTTGTCAGAATATAGGGTTATTAAATCATTTGAAAGAAGAAAAACGTCTGGTGTTCCACCAAAAGCGAAAGAATCTAGTAAATCTTTTTCGAAAGTTAGGGGATTTTTTTCAACATAACTTAAAGTTACTTCGCCACCCAGCTGTTTGTTGAAAAATTCGATAGTTTCTCTTAGGTCACGGCTTGAGACTGTTCCCCACATTATAACTTTTCCGGCAGCTCCGCCAGTCACGCTGTCAGAGGCTTTGGTTGGAAGTTCGATAGCCCCAGAAAAAAAGGCAGCTGCCAAACCTGCAAGCAAGCCAAAAACAACAAGTAGAATTATTTGAAAGTTTTTCATCTCTTATATTTTAAGTCAAAAACACAAAAACAAGAAGTAAATGTGGGTATTACGCCTTTATAAAAATCATTCCGTAGTGATGATTTCCTGCTGGCATACTTTCTTTCAAAGCAAAACCTCCTTGCTCAAAAAGTTTTTTAGCTGTTTCTTCATCAACAACACTTTGGGGCTGTGGACCAATACCACCGAAAGATTCTAACCAATCAACTAAAAGAACTTTTCCTCCTGGTTTTAGGACTCTGTTACACTCGTGCACAAAACCAGACTTACTATCTACTTGAAAAAGAATATTTGAAGCCACGACTGCGTCTAGTGACGAAGCTCGCAGCTTTGATCCGCCAATGTTTTCGACATCTCCCCAAACTGTTTCAATATTTTTAATACTTTTTTGAGTTATATCTTTCTGAAGCTTCATGAGTAAGCTCTTTTGGATATCAACAGCGTACACCTTACCAGAGTCACCAACGATATTTGAAATCGGAAAAACATAGTGACCAGAACCTGATCCAAAGTCTGCAACCACTGCCCCTTCTTTTAAATTTAAGTGCTGGATATTTTTTTCTGGGTTTGAAAAGTTTAAAATCATGACTATATTATATAACAGAAAACAAAAGAGGGTAATAAAAGCTGTGAAGAAGTTAAAATAAAAAGCCGGCGCCTTTCGGCGCCGGCTTTTTATCAAGATATCTTTTACAAACAAGTAAGTGACGCCAGTGAATCCCCCGCTCTTGGCTTCATGATTTTTACTCCTTGAGTTTGTCTTCCGAGGATTGATATAGAATCTAAATCTGTTTTTATAACTTGTCCTTTCTTGGAAATTGCGATAATCTCAGAAACTTCTGGGGTGATAAGACTCGCAACGACTATATCCCCTGTCTTAGCTGTTACTTTCGCTGTCTTTATACCGCTTCCTCCCCTTTTTTGAGTTTTATATTCTTCAATTTCTGTTCTCTTTCCGAAACCGTTTTCAGACATAACCAAAAGTGTCGCATCTTTTACATCTTTTGTGATTATT
>JAUPVY010000018.1 GCA_030916785.1 Patescibacteria group bacterium | reverse complement strand
AAAACAGCAAGTATTGAGGAATTCCCTTTTAGCCAATTTAATACAAGCCCTATTGGGTCAGGGCCGTACAAAATAAATTCTATTTCATACACATCTTCCGGACTACCCTCTGAATACCACCTCACTGCCTTCAATAGATACAGTTTTGGGAAACCATATATAACAAACATAACAATAAAATCATTCCAGAAAGACAAAGATCTTAATGATGCATTAAAAAATGATAAAATAGAAAGCGCTCACAGCATTTCTCCAAAAACAATATCAGAACTAAAGATAAAAGAAGAAAAGATAACTCTCTCTCCTTTGCCACGCATATTTGGAGTATTTTTCAATCAAAACGTAGCTCCAGTTTTCACAAACGAAGAAGTTAGAGAAGCGCTAGATATAGCCACAGATAAAAAAGCAATCGTTGATAGTATTCTAGGAGGTTACGGACAAATAATAGATGGTCCAGTCCCACTAGATAAAGTAACCGAACCTTTGACCGAAACTATTACAGAAAATGAACGCATAGAGAAAGCAAAAAAAATATTAACGGAATCTGGTTGGAAACAAAATGAAGCTGGAATTTTTGAGAAAAAAGATAAAAACGGTACAGACACTTTATCATTCTCTATTTCCACAGGTGATGCTCCTGAGTTAAAAGAAGCTGCGTATTTAATACAAAATCAGTGGCAAAAAATAGGTGCTGAAGTAGAAGTAAAAATATTTGGAATCGGAGACTTAAACCAAAATATTATAAAACCAAGAAAATATGATGCATTGCTGTTTGGAGAGATCGTTGGAAGAGATTTGGATTTATACCCATTCTGGCATTCATCTCAGCGAAACACCCCCGGACTCAATATTGCAATGTACACAAATATAAAAGCAGACAAGATTCTAGAAAACATCAGAAACACTACGGATGAAGAAAAACAAAAAACCTATTTAGACAGTTTCAATAAAGAAATAAAAAATGATGTGCCTGCAGTGTTTACCTACTCACCATACTTCATATATATAGTCCCAACAAAAGTACACAATACAAATTTAGGAATCCTAACTAGCCCGTCAGAACGTTTCAGCAATGTATCTAACTGGTATATAGAAACAAACAGAGTCTGGGGAGTATTCGTAAAATAAAAACAAAAACTTTTAACTTTATAACTTTTAACTTTATAACTAATTTATTATGGACAAAACAACAGAAAACCAAGGGGCAAGACAAGAGGGTGGATTTAGGAGAAACAGGCCTACCTCTCCAAGAGGAAGACAACATCCTAAAAAATCGTACTCTCAAGAACCAGTACGTCTAAAAACCAGTCGAAAACATGACATCATTCCATCATCTGGAGACAATATTCGCATTATTCCATTGGGAGGAGTAGAAGAAATTGGTAAAAACATGACTGTTGTCGAGTACAAAGACGATATAATTGTTATAGACATGGGTTTTCAATTTAAAGATGATGACACCCCAGGAGTTGACTACATCCTGCCAAACACAAAATACCTTGAAGACAGAAAAGACAAAATACGCGGTGTATTCATAACTCACGGTCACCTAGACCATGTTGGTGGTATACCTTATATAATGGAAAGAATTGGTAATCCCCCACTTTATACTAGAAACCTAACAAGTATCATGATCCGCAAGAGACATGAAGAGTTTCCTCATCTACCTGAATTAAACATAAAAGTTGTAGAGAAAGAAGACACAATCATGGTTGGAAAACTAAAGGTTAGTTTCTTCTCTGTGACTCACACCATTCCAGATTCAATGGGACTTATAATACATACACCTCACGGATGTATTGTTAACCCTGGAGATATTAAACTAGATCATAATGAAGGAGTGCCGACAGAAGCAGAAGAAAAAGAATTTGCTAGATTTAGAAAGGAAAAAGTTCTTTTGCTTATGATGGACTCAACCAATGTTGAAAACCCTGGATTCTCTACCCCAGAAAGAATTGTTCATGAAAACTTGGACAAGATTATAAAAGAAATAAAAGGAAGATTGATCATAGGTACATTTGCTTCACAACTAGAAAGAGTGATGAAAATTATCATGACTGCAGAGAAATACGGCAAGAAAGTCGTAGTAGAGGGTCGCAGTATGAAAAATAACATTGAGATAGTTCTAAAGATGGGGCTACTCAAAATGAAACCGGGAACCATAATAACGACCGCAGAGATGGAGAGCTACCCACCAGACCGTATTGTGGTTATCGCTACAGGTGCACAAGGAGATGAGTTTGCCGCTCTAATGCGCATGTCCAACAGAACACACAAATTCTTCAAAATAACTCCAAGAGACACTGTTCTCCTCTCTTCATCCATTATTCCAGGAAACGAGAGATCGGTTCAAAAATTGAAAGATAACCTGGCAAGACAGGGAGCAAAAATAATTCACTACAGAACTTCTGACGTGTTTATTCACTCTACTGGACACGGAAACAAAGGAGAGCTTGAATGGATACACAAAAAAGTTAATGAGAAATTCTTTATTCCTATACACGGCAATCACTATATGTTGCGTGTTCACCAGGATCTAGCAGAATCAATAGGAGTACAGAGAGAAAACATCATAGTTCCTGATAATGGTTCTATTATAGAAATCCAAGACGGTGGAAATAAAATCGTCAGACTAAAAGAAGAAGCTCCAAGTGGAATAATGATGGTTGATGGATTTTCTATTGGTGATGTACAGGAAATGGTTATAAGAGACCGAAAAATGCTGGCTCAAGACGGAATATTCGTCATTGTTGTTAGTATAAATACCAAAACAGGCAAACTAAAGAAATCCCCAGACATCATAGCTAGAGGATTTGTTTATGTTAGAGAATCACAAGACCTTCTTGCCCAATCAAGACTCATAATAAAGAAAACCGTAGAAGACACCACGGAAGGAATGAATCCAATTAACTTTGATTTTGTTAAATCAAATCTAGCGGACAATCTCGGAAGATTCCTGTTCCAAAAAACAGCAAAGAAGCCGATGGTGATACCAGTTGTCCTTGGTGTCTAAGTAAAAATCTTCAAATCTGGCGCATTTCTTTGTCGCTCACTCCGCTTGCTCCCGCAATGTACTGGTGTACATTTTGGTCGCAATACTCAATCGCTTCGCGAACTGCATCCAGATTTGGAGATTTTTTGAAATACAAAAAGAATAGCGAATAAAATCTCGTTGAATCCATTTTGTTTCTGGAGACTCCGCAGTGCCTCCAGCATGGTGTCGTCAAGGCACCCCGTTCTTGACGACTGGAGGCCGAGGACTAGCCTTGAGTGAGCGCTGGCGAACGAAAGGTTGCTCCAGAAATAAAATGGTGAGAAAGAGATTTTGTCTACCAGCTTTTTTACGATACAATATTGTATATGGATAAACTTCTATTGCCGTTTAGGCAAAGCAGATTGCTTAATACTATATTTTTATCAAATATATTTATTTCTTTTCACTATGCTTTAATTATTTACGTTAACTCAACACTTTTAAGTAATTTCTTTTCAGAAACCCAAGTCTCTGGTTTGTACGTAATAGGATCAATAGCCAACACCCTGCTTCTGTTAAGCGCATCTAAAATATTAGAAAAAATTGGCATATATAAATTTGCCGTTTATTGTATTGCTATTGAATTTTTATCAATACTTGGAATGGCCATTTCTACAACACCTTTTTTGGTGGGATTGTATTTTTTAATTCACCTGGTCACCATTTCCCTCCTATTGTTCAATATGGACATGTTTATAGAAGACGTATCAAACAATAAATCTCTAACGGGTAGTATAAGAGCCACATATCTTACAGTAACCAATATAACAATAGTATTGGGTCCAAGTTTAGTTGCTCTACTTATGTTTAATAACAACTATTCTCTTGTATATTTTGCATCTTGTGCATTTCTTATTCCTCTATACTTCTTCTTCAGAAGACTGAAGGACGTACAAACCCCAGTTGTCCAACATATAAAAATAAAAGAAACTTTATCTGAATACATAAAAAACAAAAACCTATACAACATTTTTATATCAAACTTTTTATTACAGCTTTTCTACGCGTACATGGTTATATACGTTCCCTTATACCTAGAAAAATATATTGGTTTTTCTTGGCCCCAAATAGGCCTTATGTTTACAATAATGCTACTGCCTTTTGTATTCTTTGAGCTACCCGTTGGTGAACTCGCTGATGAGAAATACGGTGAGAAAGAATTCTTGACTGTTGGATTCCTAATTATGGGACTAACCACTATTTTTATTAGTTTTGTCACCGTAAAGGTGTTCTGGATATGGGCAACACTATTGTTTATTACTCGCGTAGGAGCAAGTTTTGTAGAAATATCTACAGAAAGTTATTTCTTTAAACAGGTAAATCCAGAAAAATCTGATGTTATTAGTTTTTTTAGAATAAGTCGTCCGCTTTCATTTATAGTAGGACCCATTCTTGCGACTTTAACTCTAGAATTCATTCCTTATCAATATATTTTTATACTAATCGGCAGCCTAATGATACTAGGCACTCGCTATAGTCTGGCTTTGATCGATACAAAATAGAAACTATCCTGTCAGAGACTCTAGTAGGTCATTTACTGATACAAAAGAAACGTCAACAACTGAATCCCCTCCACCATAGTACATATAAATAATTCCGTCTCGAACAACCGCCCCGCAAGGAAACACAACGTAGTTCACCTGACCTTCTGTCTCGTAGGCTTCTTGTGGCTCAAACAATGCGTCGGTACTACGAGCCAAAACTTTTGTAGGATCTTTCAGATCAAGAAGAACAGCTCCCACTCTATACCTAGATCTTTTTGATACACCGTGATAAAGAAGAATCCAGCCTTTTTTGGTTTTTATTGGAGGCACAGATATTCCCACTTTTACACTATCCCACATGCCCGGTCTCGGACCCAAAATTGGTATATTTTTAAAATTGTTTCTTTCTGGAAAAGCAGGAGATGAACCAAAATCTCCACAAATCTTCCCACCAACTCTGTGGAACAAGAAATACTTCCCATTTACTTTTTCTGGATGCAAACAAGCATCTTTATCATCTACACCGTCTGCAGTAACAAGCACCGGTTTAGACCAGTTCCAGTTTTTCTTTTTGAAATCATTTACCAATATAGATGTCATAGCCACAGCTGGAGGTGTTATTCCATTGTAAGCTACGTAATACATGTAAATAATATCCCCAATCCGAGTCAATCTGGGATCTTCACATCCTGAGTTTCCGTTTGGAACACCTTTACGTTCAAAGGACTCCCTAGGTGTGTATATTGGTTCATCTGAAAGATATGTTATTTCTGTACAATTATTACTTAAAGCCAAACCAAGAACAGATGTGTTATCTTCAGACATCGCGCGGTAAACAATATAAGCCGTTCCATCCACATCAACTGCAGCTGGATTAAAAATCGCTTTGGCCTCCCATGATTTTTCTTTGCGAGGTCGGAGTAATGCTCCTGAAGTTAAACGTTTAAAACCATTTTCTGTATATGGAAACTTCATTGATTGAAGAACTGCTTGTAAATCAACGCTCGCAACTGCAATGGTGGTATCTGTTGCTCCATAATATATATTGAGTTTATCACCAACAATCAAAGCTCCACTAGGAAAAATAACATCACTTATAATTCCATTTTTTTCATATGTTTCCTCAGGAACGAGCAGTGCCCCCCTAGTTTTTCCTATAATCTTCCTAGGGTCTTCTAGATCGAGTAGCATTGCCTCTATAGCAAAAACTCTATTTGGAGAAGCGTGATTTTGAATTCTACAACAAATAAGAAGCCAGCCATCCTTTGTTTTCAGTGGACAACTACCTATTTCAATTCTGTCTACATCGTCACCGTGTATAAATATGTGCCTATCAAGTTCTTTGTACCATTTTTTCCAATACTCTTCGGACCACATATCCTCTATGTTTTTAAATTCCACCATGCTGATATGTGTTGGCAAAAGATCTGGGTTTACTGTAAGCAATGCGACATATTTTCCATTTATCTTTTCTGGAAAAAGAGTCATGGCCTTAGCATTAAAAGGTGTTATTAGATGTCTCTCTGTTATAGACTTCAGGTCCTTGCTTATTGCTAGCCCCACTTTGATACCAGAAGCCAGGTTTAATGGATAAGCAGAAAGAGCTGTATAAAAAATAAAATATTTCCCATCTATCTTGGTAACTCTTGGATCCTCGCATCCATATCTTTCCCATGTTTCTTCGGGGTATATAAGAACTTCCCTGTTCTTAAAATTAATCCCATCTTTACTTGTGGCCTTGCAAATAGTGGATAGCGAAAAACTTCCGTCCTCAAATTTCTCAGGAATATTTTGGGCTCTATACAACATATGTATAGAATTACCCACTTTTATTGGGTTGCCATTCAAAACAGCAAAATCCTCAAATGAATTTTGAGAAGCTGGACTAAGTATTGGATTACTTTCAGATCTTTTTACTACAAACATATTAGATTACTTTCTTTAGCTCATAATAGTCCGGCTTACCTGTGACCAGATATTCCAAAAATTCTTTTAGTGGCGTCATTGCTACACAAACCACTTTATCTCCTCCTCCATAGTAAACGTATAAATCACCTCCTTTGATCACTGCACCTGATGCATATACAACCCCTGGTTTACCATCATTCTCATAATGCATGTCGGGAGAAAGTATGGAATGAGAAGATCTGTATAATATATTTTTAGGATTGTTGATATCAAGAATCATCGCACCAAGTTTATATTTATGAGGTTCTTTCCTGTCTTGTGCGTGGTATAGTACTAGCCAGCCCAAATTAGTTTTTAGAGGTGGAGGTCCAGCACCTCTCATTTTACTATCCCAATGATTTTCTCTTCCCCCACTTGGTGGTTCACTTTTTATACAAAGAGTATCATTGAATCCATCAAAACAATCTATATAATCGATAAGTATTTTTGGAGAAATACTATGAAGCATTGCGTATTTACCATTTATTTTTTCTGGAAACAACACCCAGTTTTTGTTAATCTGCCCTGCTGGAGAAAGTAAAATTGGTTTTTTCCATTTCCATTTTCCTTTTTTAAAGTCATCAACTGATATATATGTCAGCGCCATACGTATTGAATTCCAACCTTCAAAAGCTACGTAGGTCATGTAAATATTGTTTCCTATTCTTACTACTCTAGGATCTTCTGAACCACCCCAACCTCCACCAGAAGTGTAATAAGAAGGATAATAACCTATCGGTCCTTTTGCATCATCTCTACTAGGCATACCTAGACCCGGTGATGGTTCAAAAACAGGGTGTGGTAATCTTTTTATAATAGTTACACCATCCAGGCTCTGCGCATAACCTATGCGAGAAATACCGTCTTTACCTATAGCTCTATAAAACAAATGTAAAACATTATCTTCATCCTGGAACACTGCGGGGTTAAAAGTTCCTTGAATTTCCCAATCATGATCGTGTCTAGCGGTAATAATTGGGTTTCTGTCAAACCTCTTAAGTATTTTGTGTTGATAAACTTCAGTATTTTTGAATAAAGATGGAAAGGTAGACAAAACCATACCCCCATCGGAAGTTAACCAGTAAACTATGAAGGTATCGTTCATACTTATAAAACCGACAGGTGCTACTAAATCTTTTTTGTTTTTTGTTTCAATAACCCCTTGCCACAAAGGAACCTCAGAACGCCATAATATACGTTTTGGATTATTCACATCAAATAGAACCCCTCCCACCTGAAGAAGATATTGTTTTTCTTTTTTTACAGAAGAGTTATATATAACGAGCATACCTTCTCTTGTTTCCATGCCACCTATAATATGGATCAAACCTCCATCAAACATTCCATGTCTTGAAGTAAACAGCAGAGACGATCTTTCTTTCCAAAAAGACAATGACCTCGTAGTTTGATTTTTTATAAACAAACCATCCTTGTACAACAAAAACAGATCAAGAATTTTGTTATAAATAATAATAGAGTGATCAGAATCCCCTCTTGGTATTTCTGATTTAACCGTCCATTCATACAAATCTTTTGATCGAGCTATGACCACACACTCCTTGTCCACTGTCTTGGTCTTCCTAACGTACGTCATAAAAAAACCATTGGAAGTAGATGATATGTGAAAATTGTCACAATCTTTTATTTTTTCATTTTTGGATGAAGAGATCTTGATTGAAATCTTTCTATTGTCGGTTGCAAAATTCAGCCCATCTGTGCTCCATGACAAATAAAGTGAAGGTGTTGTTTTGTCATCCATCCTCTCAAGCAAACAAACACCACCTGTCACAGAAAAAACTGCCAAGGGAATACCTTTTGTTTTTTTTATTTTTTTAGGTTTTTTTAACGTACTTTTCTTCATTAAATCCTATTGTACTTATCCTCTAGCCTAACTATGTCATTTTCATCAAAAACCCCTTTTGATATTTCTAGAATAACAACATCATCTACTGGGGCCCCAACACGATGATTTGTACCAGCTGGAACAAAAAACTCCTCACCTTCGTGAGAATCTAAGGTTTTTTCACCAATTATTATTTTAGGACTACCCTTTATAACTCTCCAAAATTCATCACGGTTTAAATGATATTGCAAACTAAATTCCTCTCCTTTGGTTATGTACAATAACTTTACAGTAGATACTTCATTGTTTGTAAAACTAACAAATGACCCCCATGGTTTTATTGTGGCGGTAGAATTCATATCATAATTATACCACATGAAATTAATTGCAAGCAATAAAAAACCTATATAAATTGTCGCAAAAGTTCTATGGTCTCAGCCGGTCCATCCTCCTGTATAAAATCCACCTCAGTCTTTTTAACAGCTGAGTCATTACCACCCTTGTAGAGGGCATCTCCAACAAAGATTATATCATCATCCGAAACATTCATTATGGCTTTGATCTTTTCCACAGCATAAGCCTTGTCTATACCACGGCGAGTTATGTCTATAGAGGTCATTCCCCCCATACGTATCTCAAATTCCGGTATTTTTCTCTCCAAAACGCTCTTAATCTCACGTCTCTTGGCTTGGTCAGGATCCCATAATTCCTTAACTCCAACCGGCGCCTCCTGCCCGCAACCAGAAAATGTAACCTGACTGCCACGATCTTCTACTATTTCCCCGTATGAAGGAGCCAAATTTAAGCCAAGTTCATTTATAGATTCATTTATAGCATTGATTATCTTTTCTCTTTGTTCCTGACTTAAAACCTCGGCATACAACTGTTTCCACTCAGAATTTGAAGCGTCATACTTATAACAAACACTACCATTAGTTGGAAATAAATATAAATTTGTAAGAAACTCTAGAGGACAGGAAAAATTAGCTAAAAATTGTTTTTGAAATTGATTGTATGTACCACCTGAAACTATAGCTAAATAGTGATTACGTAAAATCCCACACAAAAC
>JAUPVY010000017.1 GCA_030916785.1 Patescibacteria group bacterium | reverse complement strand
TTCTTTAACTGCACTCAATGCTTTAACTCCCAGAAAAACTGCTAGTAATATAATTGTTGTTAGAAAAGCATTAAAAAGCCTCTTTTTTTGAGTATTGTCTATGTTTTCAAATAGTTGGTGCATAATTTTTTTGGTTAACTGTTAATTATGTGGCTATTCTAACATAATCTATATTTTTTGTGCATCAATGAGATTCTGGAACAAAGACAAAACCGTGAGGGGCCCAACTCCTCCAGGTACAGGAGAAATGGCCGAAACTATATCTTTTACATCATCAAACACCACGTCCCCCCTTAAACCTCGATCAGTTTTATGTATACCAACATCTATGACCACCTGACCTCCTCTCACATATGTAGAATCAACCATACCCAGAACCCCACAAGCAACAATGAGAACATCAGCTGTTTTTGTTATATCTTTAATATTCTCAGTTTTTGAATGACATACCGTGACTGTTGCGTTCCTTTTTAAACAAGACTGTGATATTGGTCCACCAACCAAACTAGATCGTCCTATGACAACCACGTGTTTCGATTCAATGTTTATTTTGTAATAATCAAGCAGAGACATCACCCCCCTAGCCGTGGCTGGAACAAGGGCATTAATATTACCGCCGTAAAACATACCTCTCTGCACAAAACCCAAACCATCAACATCTTTTTTGTATTCTATTGAATTCAATATATTAGAAATATTTAAATTTTTTGGAATTGGTAGTTGAACTATAATACCTCCGACTTCATTGTCCTTATTATCTCTATCAATAATATCTATCACTTCTTGTTCTTTTACATCAGATGATAATTTTTTGTGCTCCACAACAATACCCAACTTCTCTCCAAAATTTTTCTTCTGCTTGATATAAACATTAGATTCCTCATTGTCCCCTATTTGTAAAATAACTAGTTTTGGTTTTACAGGTAAAAGACCGATCTCTTCCACGAGTCGTTCCTTTAAAAAATCCCGAGTCTGTATTCCTGACAATAAAATCATGTTGATTTATTTGTTTATGTAAAACTGAAAAATCTTGATGGAAATGTATGATATCAGAATACCCAAAACCATACCCCCAACAACATCACTCACCCAATGTACACCTAAATAGATTCGACTACCAGCAACCAAAAAGATACCCAAGATGCAAAGAAAATTAAATATTTTTCTTTTTATTCCCATCAGATGATCGTCGAATATGTATATGAGCATTACAAAAAACAATGTGGCTACTGTAGCGTGGTAACTTGGAAAGCTCTGCCCCACAACAGAAACCACCGCCATCGCAGGTCGACTGACATCAAAAAATATTTTCAAAAAATAAGAGGAGATGGCTCCCACAAAAAGAACCACAACAAACAGTAAGCTATATTTGGCATTTCTCACAAAATAAATTAAAACAGATATACACAAAACAATAATCATAAAACGGAGAAAACTCCACACATCCGTCACATCAAAAATACTAGTAACAAAATACATAAAATCCGTCATACCTTCGGTACGATTTAATACAAAATAGTTTTGTACAAAAGTATCAATAAAATTCATAAATTTTAATTTTCCCATCTAGCAAAAATACCACTGGTCAAAAGCCTGCCCCGGGACGATTCTTTTATAGCAAGTTCCCCACAGGAAACCTCACCCTTTAAATCTTCTGTAAGAGTTTCTAGGGCCTGTTTATATGTGACGCTCGAATATCCAGAAGAATATCCATTGAGCACAACAGCAAGTGGATTTGGTGAAAGTATTTGTTTTATTCTTTTTAACAAAGGCAGTAAGTCTTCTTCTATTTTCCAAACTTCCTTTTTTACACCTTTTCCATAAACAGGTGGGTCAAGTAGAACAACGTCATATTTTACCCCTCTTTTTATTTCTCTTTCTACAAACTTTCTGACATCATCAACTATAAATCTAATTTTATTGTCCTGGAGTCCAGATAACTTCATATTTATATTTGCTAGATCAACTGAAAACTTTGATGAATCTACGTGACAGACCTCGGCCCCTGCTTTACTACAAGCCAAGCTTGCTCCACCAGTATATCCAAAAAGATTAAGTACTTTTATTTTCTCACTTTCCACTTTTAACTTTCTACTTTTAACTTTTTCCTCAAGCCATTTCCATTGCACACCTTGTTCTGGAAACAACCCTAAGTGTTTTGATGGTAACAACTGCAACTCAAAAACTAATTCTTCCAAAGAAACATTCCAAGTGTCATTAATTTCTTTTGATTTTTTCCACTTACCTGCCGTTCCGGTCCTTGTAAAAACCGCGTCGGATTTTTCCCACTCTTCTTTTGGTAATGATTTCTCCCAAATAGCCTGTAGGTCTGGTCGACGAAGAATAACCCTGCCATATCTTTCAAGTTTTTCTCCCTCCCCACTATCCAAAAGTTCATAATCTTTTGATTTTTCTGTGATTAAAATATTTTGCATCCGGTAGTAGAAAATGATATTGCTCTATGAGCAAAGTATCAATTTATAATTATTGGTGAGTAATGACGACATGTTCATTATAATATATTTCTTTGATTTCTTATATCATTTTCACTACGGGATAGCCCCGTAGTGAGGTTGGCATCAATTTACGTGCCTTTGGCACAATGCCAACCTCTACTACCGGGCATTTAATTTATTTTTGACCAGAAACAAGAAAAGATACTGATCTTTCTCTATCATGGTCTAATTCTACCAACATAACTTCCTGCCATTTACCTTTTAAAATTTTACTATCTTCTATAATAAGTGATATGGATGGGTGTATCATAAGTGCCTGTGCATGTGCATGACCATTTATACACTCATGAATTACTCCGTTTTCATCTGGTTCACAGAGGTGTGTATTACGTTTACCACTTGTGTTTTTATCATCACACACATCATTGTGCCCGTATTCGAGAGTAGGATCTGCAAATTTATCCAGAACCTTTCGGAGATCTGATGCATATCCCAGAGTTTCTGAAGGACCAATAAGGTTTTTCTCGTTTTCATTAACCCAAACACCACAAGTTGTATGGTGTGTTTGAATGAGTACCGAACCTCTCATGACACCCGACTTTTTTATAACCTCCTCTATATCTTCTGTAATAGTTATAAACTCAGTGCGGTATTTTGTTTGGTATTTTTTTGTTTCAAGGTGTGTAATGAATTCTCCTGTCATAAGAGTACATTATACAACAACAGAGACAAAATAATAAGTTAGTTTTGAAAATCAATTTCAAACGGGTACATTCCCATTCCGCAAGTACCCTTCAAGACTCCAGCGGATGGACTACCTAGAGTAATTTCCTCAACTCCTGTTTGAGATAAGTTCCTTGATATATTCATGCTTGGAATTCTAATACTTGATGAACAATCAAACGTACCTTTTGTATTAACACGAAGTACGGTCGGCATCCCTGCTTTGGCCGTACTTTTTCTTGGAGAGTAGCCGCCTTTTGCGGTTAAATCAATATATTGAGTACCGTCAATCACCTTCACATTGTTTACGGGAACACTGTCCTGCTCCGAACTATTTTTTCCAAGTACTAAAACACCACCTATAAGTGCCAGAGCTATTAAGATCGAAATTGCAGTTGCTTTCATAAATTTATTATATCATTAGATAGAAAATATAGGAGGCAAAACGCCCACAACAACCAAACTACTTACTAGGTTGTACAAGGCGAACGTTATAACAATAAGACCTGCTGTTTTGAAGAATATTCCAGACTTTGAATTATTCTTGATGCTGAACGAACTAAAACTTATTAAAGAAAGAACAGGTAGTGTGCCTAAAGCAAATATAAGCATAGTCAATCCACCAGATAGAAAACTGCCGGTAGAAAGAGTATAAATCTGCATTGATTGAGTAAAACCACACGGTAAAAAGAAAGTAACTATACCAACCAAAAATGGAGTAACGGCATGATTCCATTTTGAAACGCCGAATACATGTTTTGAAATGAACTTTGGCATTGCAGGTTGAAATCTTTTTGTGAAATGAAAAACATCAAGAAGATTAACCCCAAGGATAAACATCACAACCCCTATTATCACACTCAAGGCAAAAGACACGGTAGTGCTCAAAGTAAATGCCGAACCGAGTGCTCCAATAACCCCACCTAAAATAAAAAAGGAAACTAGACGTCCGCCATGAAATAATAATTGCGGTTTTATTCTGTTACCCTCTTTTGCAAATGTGGCAGACATGGAAAGCAGAAGCCCTCCAACAACAGCAGCACAAGACGACAGAGAGGCGATAATACCAATGGCAAAAGCTGTACCGTAATTCATGTTCTCAGCATCAACCAAATTTACAATCCCAATCTTTTGCAAAATTATAAACAGTAAGACAACCCCTAGAGCTATTGGAACTGCAATATTAAATTCAGACCAGTTTTTTACAACTTCCTTTTTCTCCACAGAAAATGTGTATCCTTTTGACGCCAATAAAACAGAAAAGTCTTTCGCTAATTCTTCTTGTGGAACACCTTCAAAATCCCCTGTTACTGTGACCATGTTTTTATTTTGATCAACATAAACCTGTTCGACATAAGATAAATCTGAAAGTTCTTGTTCTATGACCATACTACACGCCCTACAATGCATACCGTGTACGTGAAATGTATATGTTTTTTGATTTGTATTATTCATGTTTATAATTTTTTAGTTTTAAGTCTTAGTGAATTACCGACCACCGACACAGAAGACATGGCCATGGCAAACCCAGCGAAAACTGGATTGAGCATTATGCCCCATATCGGATAAAATAGCCCTCCAGCCAATGGAATTCCGATAACATTATATATAAACGCCCAGAAAAGATTCTGCTTAACGGTTCTCATTGTTGCTTTTGACAACTCTATAGCTTGCGAGATTTTATTCATATCCCCATGGATAAGTGTTATTCCCGCAGATTCAATGGCCACATCTGTTCCGGTCGCCATTGCAATACCAACATCAGCCTGTACAAGTGCTGGAGCGTCATTTATACCATCACCAGCCATAGCAACAACCCCTCCTTTAGTCTGCAAATCTTTTATTTTTCCAGCTTTTTCTTCTGGCAGAACTTCTGATATAACGTCACTGATTCCCACCTGTCCCGCAATGTGTTCTGCGGCAAGATGATTATCTCCTGTAAGCATGATTACTTTTATTCCCATTTTCTGTAGTTTTGAAATAGCTTTCTTTGACTCAGATTTTACCACGTCACTTAATGCAATGAGGCCGACCTTTTTACTATCTATCTCGACAACCACAACAGTTTTCCCCTGCTGTTGTAATATTTTTATATCTTTTTCAAGATCATCTTGACCGGGTTTATGAATATACACACTCCTGTCTGAAACTGTAGCCCTAACACCAACACCCTCAAGCGACACAAAATCTTTAACACTAAGCAGGCTATTATTTAATGATGCGTTTTGAGCAATTGCTTGGGCAAGTGGATGCTCTGACAATTTTTCGACACTTCCAGCATATTTTAATATTTCTTTTTCATTATATGCTTTATCGATTACAACTATATCCGTTACTTCTGGCTGACCCTTTGTAATTGTTCCTGTTTTGTCCAGAACAACAATATTAACCTTGTTTAACAGTTCCAAACTCTCTGCATTTTTTATCAAAATACCGTTTTCTGCACCCTTACCTACGCCCACTATGATAGCCGTCGGAGTGGCTAGGCCGAGTGCACACGGACAAGCAATTACAAGAACCCCAACAAATGATAATATCCCGTAAGAAATAGCCAAGGATTGACCAACAGTTGAAATACCGATAATAAGCCACAAAGCAAAAGAAAGAACTGCAATTCCTAGCACTATTGGCACAAAGATACTTGAAATTTTGTCTGCCATCGCTTGAATGGGTGCTTTTGAACCTTGCGCGTTTTCTACCATTTTAATAATTTGTGCAAGCATTGTTTCCGACCCGATTTTTGTCGCTTCAATCTTAATGCTTCCTTGTTTATTTATTGTTGAGCCAATAATCAAGTCCCCAACGTTTTTATCAACAGGAATTGATTCACCGGTAATCATTGATTCATCAACAGAAGTCTTACCCTCAACTATTTTCCCATCGACAGGAATTTTTCCTCCAGGTTTTACTAAAATAATATCTCCAAGCACTACTTGAGAAATTTCTATTTCTGTTTCAACACCATCACGAATAACAGTCGCTGTTTTGGCCTGTAAGCCAATGAGCTTTTCAATAGCTTCACCTGTTTTTTGTTTTGACTTCGCTTCAAGATATTTACCGAGCGTTACAAAACCAATCACAACTATAACCACATCGAAATATGTATACTCAGGAACTTGAATAAATAGTCTCACCTGAGGTAGCAAAGTAATAATAGAGCTATATAAGTAGGCGGTAAGTGTTCCTATACCAATCAGTGTATCCATATTGGCAACTCTATAACGAATAAACCTAGTTACACCATCAACAAAAGGTCTGCCAACCCAAAATATTACGACCGTTGCAAGGATCATGGATATAAGGTTAAAAAGCTCCATTGGCAAAGGAAGATTTGGTATAAAAGAGGTTGTGCTGGAACCAATATCCCAGATCATAAGAATAAACAAAAGAACTGTGATGGGCATGACGAATTGAACTTTTTCTTTTTGGTCCTGCAAATTTTTTTGCTTATCTGTATCTGAGGAAACCGCCATGTGCCCCCCATGATTCATGTGATTAGTGTTTACATCTTCAAAAGAAGATACGGAATAACCAAGTTTTTCAATTGGGTTATTTAGTTGTTCAGTTGAGATTTCTTCCTTGTCCAATTCCACATATGCTTTCTCGGTAGCAAAGTTTACATCCACTTTTCTAACACCTGGAAGTTTCGATAGCTCTTTGCTGATTATCGCGGAACAACTTGCACAATGCATGCCTTTCACATCAAATGTTTTAGTTATCATGAGGTTTATATGTTATACCAATTTTTTCTCCACTCTTTTAGCATTTCCCCACTCTCAGTAAGGAATTTCTCTACAGCATCTGCGTTGTTCAATATCTCAGATCGATTCGACTTCGTTCTGACATCTTTTGTCATAGTTACCCCGTTAAGGTGGTGAGCAATTACAGTATTTAAAAATCTCAAGTCAAATGTATCGTCGTAGTTCCCTAGATTTGCCACTACCGGATCTTTAACTTTTTTTGAATCTCCATACCAACTTTTTTTCCACCCATATAGCTCTTCAATAAGGACTGGTTCATTCTTTATAATTTCCTTGGCAAGTGACTGTATCTCTGGCCTCTGACTTTTTTCTGCCTGCTCTGCAACCAAAATGGCTCCACGATGGTGTGCAATCATTGCGTTTATATATCTCAAATCCAGCCACTTGTCGCTTTGACCTAAATCCATACTATTTTTGTCATACATGGATAAAGAGTACTCGGAAGTGAGTGCGTACCCGCCCACCACACCCAAAACCCCGGTGACTATCATTAACGAAATGGCTAAATAAATTGATATTTTCATAATTAAAGCTTGATATTAATTCTAATAATTTGGTTTATAAAATTATTTCCTTTTTAGCTGGTAAACTTTGAGAATTTCCCCTGTGGCTTGTTTTTCCTTACCGTTTTTTATTTGACTAACAAGACAAGTGCTCAAATGGTCTTCCATGAGAGCATCCTCCACGGAAGACAGTGCTTTTTTGACCGCAGATGTTTGGGTTATAACATCTATACAGTAAATATTATTCTCTATCATTTCTTGTAGTCCCCTTACTTGACCCTCTATTATTTTTAAACGACGAACTAATTTTGCTTTTGATTCGTTGGTGTGTTTCATGTACTAACATCTTATACCCCCCGGGGGTATAAGTCAAGTGTGGATAAATAGATAAGACAAAACCCGCTTTCGCGGGCCCTGTTTTTTGGGTGGCTATCCGGGGTCGAACCGGAGATAAAAGCTCCACAAGCTTCTGTGTTACCGCTACACCATAGCCACCATCTACCCCAACAAAAACCTACTTATAACTTGGAGGTGTCTCTACAATACCAGACAAGTGGTTAGAAAGTCTAGCAAGAGCATAGAGAATACTGGACAAGCGATTTAAGTATTTTTTTGTGTTATCCCCAATAGGTCTCTGCCCCTCTTCCGAAACCCCCACCACCCTCCTCTCTGCTCTACGTGCCATTGTTCGTGCAACATCAAAGGTTGCCCCTAATTCTGTGCCCCCAGAAATAAAAAATGTTTTGATGGGTGGCATTGCTATCTCTATCTCATTTATTAGTTTCTCAAGCTCTAAAACTTTTTCTTCTCCTACCTTTTTATCAGCTCCCGCAAGTTCTGCCTGGATTATGAAAAGTGTTTCCTGAATCCCGTGGACCGTGTCACTAATATTTTCACCATTAAAAACAAAATTTTTTTCTGCAGATTTTATTTTGCACATACCAAGAAAAGAGTTTATTTCGTCCATTGCCCCTAGCGCTTCAGCAATGGCTGAGCTTTTTGAAATTCTCTGGTCACAACCAAATGTTTTAGTTGTTCCATCATCCCCCCTCTTTGTATAAAGCATTTACTGATTATATCAGATCAGATTTTTTATTAAAAAAATCACCAGGGGGACGAATCCCCCCGGCAACCTTGTGCGCACTACTAACGAACAATCTGTAGAGGTACGGTGGGGTCACTTAACCCCTTCTTGCCATCAAAACTAACAGCAGTCACCCTGATCTCATAGACGCCGAGGGGCATCATGTACAGATATGGCTGGTTGGAGAAGTCGTAACGAATCCTCCCGTCAGTCTGGATGTTCGGCTTGCCAAAACTCCAGGCTATCACAGGACTTGACGCTCCGAGAGCGTAAAAGCCCATCTGGTAGAAAGTTACTGATGGCACACCGTTGATCAGGACGTTATGCTCAGGCGAAGGTATGAAATCAATCGCCTTTGGGTTCACCGGCATACCGCCTGGTGGTGGTTCATAGTTCGAAACCGCGTTTGCAACAAAAACCGTCACAGACCCGGTAGTTAGACTACCATTAGTACCACGAGCGATGAAAGTCACCACATGACTTCCATTCACAAGCTTCGTAGTGTCCAGGTCGAAGAAATATGGCGCCGCCACAATCTCCGGCCCTTGGTTGACACCGTCCACTTGAAACTGTACAGCAGCCACTTTTGTGACATCCGCAACACTAATCGCAACGGTTGTTCTGTTGGACACCACTTGTCCCGACGCAACAGATGTTATTGCCATCGTGGGGACTGTGTAGTCTGGCACCACAGCCGTGAGACGACTGCTCGGGATTGGCCTCTCGAAGAGACCCGTCGCAAGTTGCCACCCCACTGCTAAGTGGTTTACCTTGTCGGCATCCTTCTCCACCTGAATTGCTTGAAGATAGTAACCACCACCCTTGACGAGTCGAATCTTGGCCGACTTCTGTCCAGCATACTTCGTCCACTGGGTGATGGTCACCGGCGTAGACAGCGTCACACTACCGAGAAAACCCATCCCTGCTGTCAGGTTCGAGAAGTTGGTCGTGGTGTTGATCCACACCGCTGACTCCCCGCTCGCTGTGAAAGAGAATGGATAATCCCCCGTAACAGGAATGTTGAGCTGTGCCGTGTATCGAGCCACGAATGGCCCTTGCACGTTCACAGAAGAGAACTTGCCGGTAGTCAGCGTTTCAATTGTCGTAGGAATACCTAGAATGTTCGGGTTAGTAATAAGGTCCCCGGGATTAGCCAGGGTCTTACCAACCCAGACTTCCCTAGTGACCCCTTGGGCGTAAACTTCACACCCAAACAACGAAATTGCCAACATCAACCCAGCAAACCTCATCTCTCACCTCTTTCAAAGTTCGCACAGAACACGAACTGTGTCTGTTTCTATCCGAACCATACCACTGTGTCTCATAATAGTCAAACAAAAAACTGCCTTCGCAGTTTTTTGTTTGGGTGCCCGGGAGAGGACTTGAACCTCCACGGCTTGCGCCACACGAACCTCAATCGTGCATGTTTACCAGTTACACC
>JAUPVY010000016.1 GCA_030916785.1 Patescibacteria group bacterium | reverse complement strand
CTGACGAAGCAACACCTCTCTCTGGTACACCGACAATTAAACTATCTGTAGCTGGAACAGCATCCACAACAGTAAATTTATCTAGTGGTGACTTCACTTTTTCTAGTCTTCCTGTGGAACCAACACCCGGGGATGTCATAACTATTTGGACAGACGGTGGTTCAGACAGAGCCACGCTTGTATTTAAGTATGGTTCAGTTTGTGAGGGTGGCACCACAGATTGTGTGGGCCTCTCGCTCTATAAAGACAATGTAATAATAGGTGTTGATTACAACAATACTTTAGCATCTACAACCATTGCAGATCTTGCTGTTTGTGATAATGATAGTGGTGCAGAGTGTAGTGATATAGATATTGGGTTCACTTCTAATTCTGGAGTCCTTGTTACAACATGGGCAACCAATACTCTTCGTCTCAAAGATGCAAACGCTAGGTTTTCTCCCGGAGGAGGCGTGACGGTTTCTGGGTTAAAAATATCTGCGGGAGCTTTTGATAGTTCTGGTATTTCTAATTGGTACTCCTCATCCTGGTTATACAGAAAAGCAATAACAATAGACAACACAAAGGTTTCAGGAAGTGCTGATCTCACAGGCTTCCCAATTCTCATTGATATAACTGATGCAGGCTTGGCAGCCAATGCACAAGCAGATGGTGATGATATTCTGTTTACTTCTTCTGACGGAATAACAAAACTAAATCATGAAATAGAAATCTATGCTTCAGCTACAGGTAGACTAACAGCCTGGGCCTCAACAACACTAGATTTTGATAATGATACCGTCATATATATGTACTACGGGAACTCTGGGGCAGCCAATCAGCAAAATGCAACTGGTGTGTGGGATAGTAACTACAAAGGAGTGTGGCACCTACCAAATGGAACAACACTAACAGCTAATGATAGTACGAGTAATGGCAAAACCGGAACAGTCAATAGTGCTACTGCAACATCTTCTCGCCTTTATGGTGGGGCCAATTTTAATGGCAATCTAAGTGTAAATATTGCAATACCCGCAACGACATTAGGTTATAGTAATTTTACTGTTTCTGGATGGGCCAGGGTCTCAACCCAGGCTTGTGGTAGTAGTTATCGTGGTTTGGTATCAAAAAATGGCTATGCTGATTTTGTGTTGGCAATGCAGTGTGCAAGTGGAAACATCGCTTTCTATGCTTCTGGAGGGGGTGGTGGATCTGGAACAATAGTGTCTACAACATCTATAGGTAATGGTGATTGGCATTATGTAAACGCAACTTGTGATGGGTCATTTTGTCGAGTTTATGTTGATGATGGGGCAGCAGAAGCATCAGTTGGATTTGGTGCTAATGTTTACGATAATGCAGTAGTCACTACTTTTGGAAAATATTCAAACGATACACAGACTGCGTTTGATGGAGGGTTGGATGAAATAAGAATTTCCAGTGTTGCTCGTTCCGTAGATTGGATAAACACAGAATACAACAACCAATCCGCAACAAGTACGTTTTATGCAATTGGAACTCAGGAATCACCCAATTCTTCTAATTGGTACGATGAAGCATACACAAAAAGAAAAAGCCACGTAATCACTGGTAGTGTAGGAGCAGGCACAAATTATCAGGTTAAAATAATTGCATACAAAGCAACAGGTACAGATAGTGGTGGAACAGTGTATCTTGGTACTGGAATACAAGATGATTTTGATGATGTTAGGTTTACAGACAATGATGGAATAACACCACTAGACTTTTGGATAGCATCAACCACCTCTGGCGTATCAGCAGAGTTTTGGGTGGAAGTGCAAGATACCCTAGAATCCAATGCCACCATATATACTTATTATCAAAACACCTCGGCAACTTCTGGTGCAAATGGAAACAACACATTCTTATTCTTCGATGATTTTTCTGGGGCGAGTTTAGATTTGGATAAGTGGACGGCTTTTAATGTAGACAGTACTTCTCAGTCTGGGGGTATTTTGTCAATAAATAATACAATTAAGGATCCGTCCAAGGTAATTGCGGATCTTAATGGAGGAGGCCAAACAGGTAGTAATGTGGCTATGCGGGCACGCTATCGTATAACGGGCGGTTCTCATTCTGACCAGAGAATAGGTCTTTCTGTGAAAACTGATGTTGCAAATGGGCAGAGTTACAATTATGTAATGCATGATTTTGCCAACAAAGATGAAAGACAATTTCTAGATGATTCCATTGCTTGGGGCACCAGCAATGCAGAGCCATTTGCAAGTAATACTTGGTATATAGAAGAAATTTATCATAGTGGTACAGCTGTGGTTGCTCGTTATGATGATGGCACTTGGTATTCATGGACACGTTCTGGTAGGTCAGGTTATTTAGCGCTTAATCCAGGAGGGTATTCAGATGTGGTCTCTAGTGATTGGGATTACGCTTTTATTCGTAAAATTGTATCCACCGAACCTACACACGGCACCTGGGGAGAAGAGGAGCTTTCAGCAATCGATATTAGTCTCTACGGACCGCTTAATATATCAGGGGGAACATTTATTTCTACAGGAAGTAATTTAAATTTTGTAGGGGATAGTGCGCAAACAATAACAAACAGTGGTGGGACGGTAACGCTAGGACCAGTAATAATAAACAAGACAAACAATAGTGACACAGTGACACTAGCATCTCACCTAACACTCGGTGATACGTTAACAATAACCAAAGGATTGTTATCACAAGGATCATCTTATAGTTTAACGACAGGAGGACTTCTTATGGTAGATACAAATGGAACATTGCGAAACAGAGGTACAGGAGACCTAACACTGGGTGGTGACGTTACAAACACTGGTACCATAATCATGAACTCAAACAATGGCACACAGTGTGTTGATGGAGAAAATGATATTGCTATCATGTCATCATCAAATGGAGTACAGAGAACTTGGTCTGGGGCAGGAACGTTTACTGTCTACAACGTCGCGGTTACAGACATGTTAGATAGTGGGATTACTATCACTGCTTATAATTCCACACTTACAAACAGTGATTGGGCGGTGGGGGGTGGGTGTGCAAGTTATGGTGGCGGAGGTGGTGGTGTGTTTTCATCCGCTGAGCTTCCTGGTGGCGGAGGTACTTTAGTAACCGGTGGAGATGAGGGTGGCGGTGGAGGGAGTTCTGTTGTTGGTATTACTTTTGATTCGTCATCAGCCAGTGCCCACCACACAAACGGTAGTCCAATCACATGGAATCATACGGTTGGCTCAGGGACGAACACCCTGTTAATTGTTGGCTGCTCTATTTATTCCGAATCTTCCCAACCCACTGCAACGGTAGCGACGTTTAATAATGTAGGTATGACAAAAATACGAGCTGATCAAACTCCTGCCAGTTTAGGTTATATTGAAACAAGCATATGGTTTTTACATGCTCCCGCATCAGGTACCCACGAGGTATCTTTAACCGTGACTTTTAGTGGTATCAATAATGGAGGTGGTTGCGTAAGTGCTTCTTATGCTGGTGCGCAACAAGTAGATACCGCAGATGCCAGTAGTGGTTTGACTGGTACGGGTACCGGGAGCAAAAGTTTTACTGTCACTACGGTAGCCGACAATGCCTGGGTTTTTGCAGTGGGTGGTAATAAGGCTGGTCCTGGTATTGCTATAACTGCCGAACAGACATCACGTGGTTCTATAACGGGTACTCCTCGTCCAAATGCAGAGGATACAAATGCAGCGGTGACTCCTAGTGGTGGTGTTACTATGGGATTTACGATTTCAGGTTTGAGTGCGTATTGGTCTATGACCGGTGCATCTTTTGCTCCTGCTGCGGGTAGTAGTGAAAGTGGTTCTGGTGGTGGGACCCTCCAAACAGGGGGTGGTTCTGGTGGAGGGGGCAGTGCTGCTCCATAATCTAAAATGAAAAATCACACGTATTAGGTGTGATTTTTCATTTGTGTTATGTCTATAAGCCGAATTCTGTACGCACACTAATTTAGTGTGAAGCGATAGGTATTTATCTGTCATTTGTGTTACCACAGTGATCAAGCGGCACCCTGACGCACCTCACTCTCGCTCGGTGCAGTGTAAAGTCAAAGCCCAAAGTAAAAAGTGAATACAAATGCACCCACTTTCAACTTGTTACTTTAAAACTTTTAACTGCATCTCACGACAGTGAGATGCGTAGTACGGCCTTGCATCAAAGTAAGGATTTTGCCGTTTCAACTCAGTGTTGCCACTGAACTACTCCCAAGGGGAGTCCCTCGGCTTTCGCTTTGGGCGTCTCTGCTCGCACCTCTCGGATTGCTCCGGACGGGCGTTACCCGCTACTCTTGCCAAGAAAAAACTTGGCTTGATGTTCGGACTTTCCTCCCCGTGAGATAGTTATAAACTATGTTTTATTCTGCTCTTTATATATCTTTTACCCCAAGCAGTTTTTAGATATTTTTCTCGAATAATGGCATCTGTTGAACTTGTACAAGCTTCGTAGTAAACAAGTTTCCAAGGACCTTTATTCTTAGTACTTAAGGAACGGTTTGATACATGTTCTTTAAGTCTTCTTCGTAAGTCAGTTGTATAGCCTGTATAAAACTGCTTAGGATTTTTTAAAATATATACATAGTACATAATTTACATTTATCTCACGGGGCACCTATCCAACATAACTTTACCATTATACCATAAAATCAAATTTTATTCAACATACATATAAAATTACAAAATAATCCTTTGTCCACAACAAATTCTGCATTGAAACAGAGTGCGTGTTCGTATATAATTAAGTATATAAAATTAATTATTAACACAAGAACATGTACGAACAAAATGTATTAAAAACCCAAAAAAACAAGGTATTTTTAGATAAAATATCATTCAGTATTTTATTGGCTGTGACTTTTTTAGCACCAATATTTTTTGTTCCGGTATCTTTTATATCCACCCAGTTTGGCACAAGTTTGTTGTTTGCCTTCGGTGTTATTTTGGCTTTTTTGGCATATATAATATCTGCTCTGTACTTCGGAGAAATAGGCCTGCCAAAACCTGCAAAATATGTCTTAGGTTTTACTGCTCTGGTGCCAATTGTTTATACGCTGGCTGGAGTAGCTAACGGTTTTTCTAGAATGTCTTTTTTTGGATATACTTTTGATATCAATACGGTTGGTTTTATGATTCTAGGCTTTGTTTATCTACTGCTAATTTCTTTATTGTTTAAAACTAAAACCAGAATTTTTTATTCATACTTTGCCTTTGTAGTTTCTGCTATTTTGCTCTCTTTGTTTTTGTTGTTGAGGGTAATTTTTGGGGCAGATGTTTTGTCTTTTGGTATATTCACCAATCTCACTTCCTCTATGGTTGGTAGTTGGAATAATGTCGGTATATTTTTTGGCATAGCAACTATTCTTTCTCTTCTGACTTATGAAATGGTAAGAGTAAGTAAAATGATGAAAATTCTTCTTTCTGTTGCTCTATTGTTTTCTCTTTTCTTTTTGACTCTGGTTAACTTTGGAGTTATTTGGATGATTGTTGCGGTGACATCTTTTCTTTTTATTTTGTATAGCTTGTTCAATTCTCAACCAAATTATTTTATCGGTGAACCTCAAGGAGTTTCTCTAAAAAATAGACTGTCTAGAATCCCAGTTTATACGAGTGTTGTTTTTATTGTTTCTTTATTTTTTGTTATTTGGGGTAGTACAGCAGGTGCTTATCTTTCAAACAAATTCAATGTTGCAAACATAGAGGTTAGACCAACTTTAGGAGTAACACTCGACATCGCACAGAACACCATGAAAGACAGGCCACTTTTTGGTTCTGGTCCAAATACCTTTACTACACAATGGCAGACCTGGAAACCAGATGATGTTGTCTCTACTATTTTTTGGAACACTGATTTTGCAAACGGAATTGGTTTGATTCCAACATTTGCAGTAACAACTGGTTTCTTCGGTATTTTGTCTTGGCTACTATTCTTGGGCTTCTATGTTTATTTAGGGTTGAAATCTATCTTTATAAGAATGGAGGACGACTTTGTTAAGTATTTATTGACCTCATCTTTCTTTGTTTCTTTGTATCTTTGGATTATGGCTTTTGTCTATATGCCAAGTACGACAATATTTATTTTGACACTATTCTTTACCGGTTTATTTTTTGCCTCGGTATATTTGGCGGATATAGTCAGAGTGGAAACCAAAGCATTTTCTCATAATCCTAGAACAGGTTTTGTTTTCTCACTTATTTTGGTTGGTTTTTTTCTTGCAAGTGTTTCACTTGGGTATGGCCTTATAAAAAACTCACAGTCTCTATGGTATTTCCAAAAGAGCTCATATGCGCTAAATACCACAGGTGACATAGCCTTGTCAGAACAATATATGGCAAAAGCAATCGCCGCAGTTCCAAATGATGTTTATTACAGAGCTCTTTCTGAAATTCAGATTATAAAATTAAATCAAGTTTTATCTCAAGACCCTAAAAAAGTAAAAACTGCAGATATACAAAAACAATTCAGTGACACACTAACTAGTGCAATAAAAGCAGGTGCTGCTGCAAAAGATGTGGATCCAAACAATTATTTAAACTGGATAGCGTTGGGACGGGTATACGAAACAGTTTCTCTTCCTGAGCTTAAGGTAGAAGGCGCGTATGAAAGTGCACAGGTTGCTTATAACGAAGCTCTTCGTCATAACCCAAAAAACCCAGGAATATTTATCTTGCACTCTAGATTAGCTATTACAAAGAAAGATTTAAATCAGGCTAGAAATTACGCATTGCAAGCAATACAGTTAAAGAGAAATTATATAGACGCGTATTTCTTATTGTCACAAATAGAAGTAGAAGCTAGAAACATAAAAGGTGCTATCGAATCAGTAACTGCAGTGACGATTATTGACCCAACAAATTCTGGCGCATTCTTTCAATTGGGCTTGTTGAAATATTACTCAGCAGATTTCAAGGGTGCAGTGACAGATTTGCGTAAGGCTTTGGAAGTTACACCTGATTATGCAAATGCTAAATATTTCTTAGGTTTGTCTTATGAAAGGGTTGGAGAGCACGAAAAGGCAATAGCAGAGTTTGAGCAATTAAAAAAGACTAACCCGGATAACAAAGAAGTAGACACTATCCTGGTAGACCTAAAGGCCGGCAAGTCCATTTTCACTGATCCAGAGGCTGTAGCAGGAGAAAAATCCACTAAGTTGCCAGTGAAGGAAAACTAACAAAATGGTTAAAAGTTTCTTGAACATATTGAACAGAGAGATATCCGGCCTTCACCAGGCCGCTTATCTTTTGGGTTTTTTCGCGATATGTTCTCAGGTCCTAGCTCTTTTTAGAGATAGGATTTTAGCTAGTCGGTTTGGAGCGGGGGACACCCTTGATCTTTACTACTCTGCTTTCAGAATTCCAGATTTACTTTTTGTAACCATTGCTTCATTGGTTTCTATATCAGTACTCATCCCATTTCTTATTGAGCGTTTTGAAAAAGGGGAGGAGGAAGCAAAGGAGTTTATAGATTCGGTTTTTACTTTTTTCTTTGGTTTTATGTTTGTCGCTGGGGTCATTGCATTTTTTGCTGCGCCCTACTTAATGTCTCTATTTTTTCCTGCATTCAAAAACTCTGAGTCTTTTCCTGAATTAATAAAACTAACCAGAATACTTCTTTTGTCTCCAGTTTTCTTGGGTTTTTCCAATTTGCTGGCAAGTATCACACAGGTTCATAGGAGGTTTTTCATGTATGCCATATCTCCCGTTGTCTACAACATTGGCATAATCCTGGGTATAGTTTTCTTGTATCCAGTGTTCGGTGTTTCGGGGCTAGGGTTTGGGGTTGTGATGGGGGCATTCTTTCATTTTGCTATTCAGGTGCCGTTTATTGCCAGTCAGAAAATGTTGCCAAAATTTCGTTTGAAAATAAGCTTTGAGTTTATAAAAAAAATAATCTATACGTCTATACCAAGAACTATTACTGTTTCTTCAAACGAAATTGCAAAATTATTTCTGATTTCCTTCGCATCTTTCTTTGTTACGGGTTCTATTTCAATTTTTAATTTCTCTCTTAACTTGCAATCAGTACCTTTTAGTATTATTGGTGTGAGCTACTCTCTGGCTGCCTTTCCAACTTTGACTCGGCTTTTTTCTGGAGGTCATCACGAGGAGTTTTTGAAACAGATAGTTACCTCTACGAGACATATAATATTCTGGTCTATACCAGTTTCAGTCCTGTTTATAGTTTTGCGTGCCCAGATTGTACGTACCGTACTCGGTGCGGGGGAGTTTAACTGGGATGATACAAGACTGACTGCTGCAGCGCTCGCTCTTTTTGTTTTTTCTCTTCTGGCCCAAAATCTAGTTACTCTTTTTGTTCGTTCGTACTATGCCCAAGGAAAAACAAAAACTCCTCTTGTTATGAATCTTTTGTCTGCTGGGTTTATTGTTTTAAGCAGTTTCGGTCTAGTAAAACTTTTTGAGGCGAGTTTGTTTTTCAGAAACTTTATTGAATCAATATTGAAAGTGTCTGATACTCCCGGGACTGTGGTGCTTATGTTGCCCCTAGGATTTACTTTGGGATCAATAATAAATCTAGTTATTTACTGGTTCGCTTTCAGTCGCCAATTTAAAACTTTTTCTTCGTGTGTCTCTCGTACATTCTTTGATGTTTTCAGTGCCTCGGTCATTATGGGTTTTGTCACTTATAGCTTTTTGGCAGTTTTTGATTCTGTTTTTGATATTAATACTTTGGTTGGTATTTTTATGCAGGGTTTTTCTTCTGGAATTATAGGCATCATCTCTGCTGTCATAACTTTGATTTTGTTAAAAAACAAAGAATTACAGGAGGTTTGGGGCACTCTACACAAGAGAATTTGGGGGGCCAAAGTTATCGTGCCAGACCCAGAACTGAACTAACGGTGGTTTAGTCTAGCTTTTCATGCTTTAATGTATCCTATGCAGAATATTAGAAATTTCAGTATTATTGCCCACATAGATCACGGTAAATCGACCTTGGCCGACAGAATGCTTGAGATAACGGGTACTATAGAAAAAAGAAAAATGCAGGACCAAGTTCTGGATTCTATGGAACTTGAACGTGAACGGGGGATTACAATAAAGATGCAACCTGTCCGCATGAACTACAATCATGGTGGAAAGTCATACATTCTGAATTTGATTGATACTCCGGGGCACATCGATTTCTACTATGAGGTGTCTCGAGCACTAAAGGCAGTTGAGGGTTCTATTCTTTTGGTTGACTCTACTCAAGGTGTTCAGGCTCAAACCTTGACTACTCTAAACATGGCTCGTGAAGCGGGACTTAAAATAATACCCGTGCTTTCTAAAATTGATTCTCCTTTGGCTAGAGTCAGTGATGTAAAAGAAGAGGTAATGAAGCTTCTTGATTGTAGGGAAGAGGATATTTTGGAAGTCTCTGGTAAGACCGGAGAAGGTGTTGAAAGCCTGCTCCAAGAAGTAATAAAAAAGATTCCAGCACCGGAACAGAGTGAGACAAATAATTTTCAGTCTTTGATTTTTGATTTTAAATATTCAACTCATCGTGGGGTTATTGTTTTTATTCGGTGTTTCAGTGGGGAAGTCAGAAGAAACACACCTCTTGTTTTTAAAATTGCCAAAGAAACTTTTAATTCGATAGAAGTTGGTATATTTTCTCCAGACGAAAAACCTGTTGATGTTTTGTCAGCAGGGGAGATCGGTTACATAGTGACGGGAATAAAACAACCGGGTATCGCCTCGGTGGGAGATACAGTGGCTGTGCAGGGGGACATGCTCCCACCGCTTCACGGCTATATGTTGCCTCGGCCTGTTGTGTGGGCTTCTATTTATCCAGAAAGTCAGGATGATTTTGTTTTACTTAAACAATCTTTGGGAAAACTAAAACTTTCCGACTCATCGTATACATACGAAGAGGAATCTTCTGGAGCACTTGGTAGGGGCTTCCGGTGTGGGTTCCTTGGTATGCTTCACCTTGAGATTATTTCGGAGAGACTTCACAGAGAGTTTAATCTAGAGCTTGTTGTGACAATGCCGACAATCACATACGA
>JAUPVY010000015.1 GCA_030916785.1 Patescibacteria group bacterium | reverse complement strand
TCCCGCCACCGTGGCCACTCCTGCTATTGGGTGTGGCTCTAGTTCTGGCAGCTCGGTGGTCTTATCGTCGCCGTAGCCGCCGGACTCCACCTCCGGCCCTCTGACCCCCTGGGTCAGCCGTCTCCAGCGCCGTTCGGTCTTGTACCGGACGGCGTTTTCGTTTGTGTACATCTTGTACATCAGTTGTGATATAATTAGATACACAAATGGTGTTAGTAAATATTTCAAAAAAAGAAAAGGCAATAAATCTAAGGAAAGAAGGCAGAACCTATTCTGAAATTCTTAAAGAAATTCCTGTGGCCAAGTCCACACTTTCTGAATGGTTTCGTGATGTGAGTTTGTCAAAGAAGCAAACTCAGAAATTAACCCTGAAAAAACTTGAAGCCGCTAGACGTGGTGGACGAGCCAAGAGAGCGCAAAGAATAGAACGAACACAGGAAATATACACTAAAGCCTTGGCTGATATAAAAAACATAACAAAAAGAGAGTTGTGGCTTATTGGTGTAGTTCTATATTGGGCAGAAGGCACCAAAGAGAAGGAATATAGACCAGGATCTGGTATAAATTTTAATAACTCTGATCCGCGAATGATTAAACTGTTTATCAAATGGTTATTAGAATCATGTGATATAGATAAGAGCAGGATTGGTTTTGAAATATATATTCATGAAAACAGTAAAAACAATGTTGATGTGGTAAGAGAGTTTTGGTCTCGGGTTTCTGGTTTTCCATTAGACTCTTTTAGTAAGGTTTATTTTAAGAAGACTAATATAAAAACTAACAGAAGCAACATCGGGGACTTGTATTATGGCTTATTACGGGTTAAAGTAAGAGCTAGTTCTGTTTTGCTTAGGCAAATAACTGGGTGGACAGAAGCGATAGTGAGAAGAATTAAGTAATTTTATTGCCCGATCGTCTAATGGTAGGACACCAGGTTTTGGTCCTGGGTATCGTGGTTCGAGTCCATGTCGGGCAGCCCAAAAATATTGGAAATCAATATTATATAAAAATATGACTCTAGTTTGTTTTTCATTAGCTTTTCTTTTTATAGTAGTAACAGTGTTACTATATTCTATTGTTGAATTTATGGTACACAAACTCAAAGATGAAAGAAAGCTCGTTAAGATTCTTTGGGGTTACAAATTATCTGGCCAGAAAATAGATACGCCCGAAGAGTTCAAAGAGTTATTAATAGAAAAAGGTATTTTATTTAAACAAAATACCAACGAACTTATTAATGACTGCATAGATTTTGAGTATATTTATAAAGCACCAAATGAAAAGGATAAAGACACAGCATTCAATACAACTAAAAGCGGGAGAGAATTATTGAACTTTTCAGGTTTTCTAGAAGAAACATTAAAAAGAAGAAGAAGAGTAACTTTGTTAATTGGTGGAACAGTTGCAATCTCAGTTACATTAATAATTACTTTTTTCAACACATCTGATCATGAACAAAATCGGTCTTATTTAAAGTATAAGAATATAATGGAACAACATATTTATTCTGATTTGCGCTGGAATCTAAGATAAAAAATAATCAAAGTATTTGTAGGATTTCGCTTGTAAACAATAAAAATGAACTTTTTTGAAAATCCTAAAATTTGTTATGTATATATGGCGAAGGGGGTTGACGGGCATTTTTATACTGGAGTTTCAAAAGATCCTGGATACAGAATAAAACAACATAATAACGAAAGACCTGGAGGTGCACGTTACACAAGGGGAAGAATACCAAACGTTTTAGTTTACATAGAAAAATACAATTCTAGATCCGAGGCTCTTAAAAGAGAATACGAGATTAAGAGATTTAGTCATAATGATAAGGAAAATTTGATCAAGAGTATTGCAGAAGAACAAGATGTTTTATTATCTAAATTCTTAACTGAATATCATTAAATAAATCAATTTTTATTTATGTTAAACCAAGAGAACACTTACGAAGTAGAAATTTTTGACCCAACAAAACGTTCATGGGAGGATATTAAAGAACAAATAATTTCTATAGAACACGAAGCTTTTGGAGATAAATCATTTTCTGACGAAGATCTTTCAAATGATTTCCAAAACGTAAATAATGTTGTTGTTCTTTTGAAAGATTCAAATAATATTCTTGGTTTTGTATATGCAGAACCAGCTAACAAAGAGGAAACCGCACTCATATGCGATATTGTTATAGAGAAAAAGTCTCGCCAGAAACACTTGGCCGGAATTTTAATGGACAGTCTGGAAGAAGAGTTAAAAAAAAGAAAATACAAATACATAGAAATGGATGCGGCAGTTGCTAACAATTTTGCGGAAAATATATCAAAACAGTATAAAAGCCGTATTGTGGAGCAGGGCGAGCCACATGATTCAATCTGGGGTAAACAAGTCTTCTTCAGAATCAAATTATAATTTTTTTGATTTCCTCCCAGACAACCAATCCTTATTTTGGTATAATCCTGCTATATGCCAGAAAAAGAAAGTAAAGTTATTCCATTACAATTTGATACGTATCTCGCTGTTATAGAAAACAGTGTTGGATCATTTATGTTCAAAAACCTCTATGTAAGTATCGATGGTGTTAAAAAAGATGCAACAAAAGATGGATGGCTTTCATGTGCTTTTTATGCTTCATCCGTTTTAACCTTGTTTAAATATATAAAAGAAATCCATGGAACCGTAGCTTCTACAGTCAAAGATTTAAAAAATTCTGGATGGATTGAAATTAATGAACCAGTTATAGGAAGTGTGGTTGTTTGGAAGCCAGGAAAAGATACAAATGGGCATTCTCATGTTGGATTCTATGTTGGAGATAATATGGCAGTAAGTAGTGATTCTTGGAAAAAACATCCGGCAAAAAGTGATTGGAAATTTAATGGCAAGAGGGAAGTAGAAATGATTTTGTGGAAACCAGAAATTGCTAAATAGTACAATAAACCCATGTACTTCAAATCAAAAAAGATTTCACTTATAATACTCGGCATAACATCCCTCGTGTGCTCCAGAACGATGCTCGTATCTTTCAACGATCCCGAAGGTCCAAACCTACTAATAATTGCAGTAATGGCAATGCTCGTTTATTTTCCGTCCCTAGCTGTATATTGGTTAAACCTTTCAATCACTGGTCTCAAGAGACTCCTGTTGGCAATCTCCATTCAAGTAATAGTAGTCACTATTTTGTATTTTTCCTTGAGATAATTTTACTTTATAGAAAGACACTGTTCTGTACTGTAGTTGGAATCAACTAATAATGTGTGATCTAGGGCACCGTCTTCACGCGCGTGAAAACTCAATGTCTGAGCAGCGCTCCGAGCGACAGTGGCTACGTTGCCTGATGGATATAGGGCAACCGCCAGAGGGCCGGAAGTGATGGCGCCAGTTTTTGTCTTGCCTTTGAATGAGAAGCCAGTTGCGTTTCGATAGGTGATTTCGCAGTTGTTGCCGGATGCTGTGTCAGTAATAGTAACAGGACCGAAATCTGCAAGCGCATTTGCGGGGCAGATGTATGCATCGTTGGGTTGTTTGGTGCAGAGCGCGATGTCTATGGCAGGAGCACCAGCAGTTTTGCCGGAAGGAGCGGAGGAAGTTGTTTGTTCTGTGTCTGGTGTTTGAGGGTCACTCGGAGCTTTATTGCCCATGAGTGCAAAACTAGTAATTGCAACGATGATAATGGCTACAATCCAAATTATTTTATTATTCATATAAATATATATTACATTGTCTGGTAATAGCCAGCAATATCCTCGGCTATTTCGTATCCTTTAAAATCGTGTGTAAAACTGTTATATTATGAACATGAAAATCTTTATTATTTGCAGTAAAAAGTTCTACGACAAAATACCTGAAGTCCAGAAAACTCTAGAAGACAGTGGGCATGAGATAACATTGCCTAATTGTTATGATGACCCATCAACAGAGGAAAGGTACAGAAACCTGGGAGTGGAAGAACATTCCAAATGGAAATCTGAAATGTTAAAACACAGCACTGAAGTTATTGAAAATAATGATGCTGTTTTAGTGTTGAATTTTGATAAACATGGAATGAAAAATTATATCGGAGGGGCCACATTTTTGGAAATGTATGACGCCTACAGATTGGGTAAGAAAATTTTTCTTTATAACGATGTTCCAGAAGGGATTTTGGCTGATGAGATTGTTGGTTTTGGTCCAGTTGTTATTAATGGAGATTTACAAAAAATAAAATAAAAATATGAAATCAGTAACAATTTGTTCAAGTAATAGGTTCGCGGATGAAGCAGAGGCCTTTGCAAACAAGCTCAAGAAACTTGGGGTCAATGTATTGGTTCCACATTTTTACACTAAAAATTATGGGGGAGTTGATAAAGTTAAAGAAGTTCACAATAGAAGATTTATTGCTATGGGTTTGACCCATGATCATTTTAATAAAATAAGGAAAGGTGACACTGTTTTTATTTATAACAAGGAAGGATATAGTGGTAACAGTGTGACTCTAGAGCTTGGGTACGCCACGGCTCTTGGTAAGCCAGTTTACGCCTTGTCTGACAAAGATATTGAAACTTGTAGAGATATATTATTTTCTGGATATGCCAAAACTCCAACAGAACTAATCAAATTTTTAAAATGAAAATAGCTATAGGAACAACAAGTGAATTGAAAGTGAGAGCACTTAAAAGTGCTGTTGTTCAAATTGATTTGGATGCTGAAATTATTCCACATAAAACTGACTCTGGTGTTTCGGTTCAACCTTTTGGATATGACGAGATAATTCTCGGTGCAACAAATAGGGCAATGCAATGTAAAAAAGATTTGGATTGCGATATCTCTCTATCAGTAGAAAGTGGTCTTGTGAAAATTGGAGACGATTATTTTGATATCGCTTGTGTCTGCGCTATTTCAAAAGATGGTAATAAATCATTTACGTATAGTGCTGGTTATTTTGTGCCAGAATGGATGATAAGGGAAATAAAAGAAAACAAAACAGAGCTCGGCTTCATTACACAAAGGCTTTCAGGAGATACTGATAAGGATCCATTAAAATATTTTTCCAATAATGTAATAAAAAGAGAAGAGTTGCTTTCTCAGGCGATTATTCTGGCAATTGTTAAATTGTTTAACGTAGATAGATATATAATAAAATAAGGTAAAGAAAGCCTGTGATATTCTCGCGTCAGGTAAGCAATGTTATTAATCTCAGCAGACATTTGCCAGGGAAATAAAGAAGAGTAGAATTCGAGTTATGGAACCTCTGGCCTCAAAAATACGACCTAAAAATTTAAGCGATTTTATCGGTCAGGAACACCTGGTGGGCGAGGGGAAGCCTTTGAAAATCGCTGTCGAGAAAAGACATCTATTTTCTTTTATATTTTGGGGACCTCCTGGAGTTGGCAAGACGACGTTGGCAAGAATATACGCCAAGGCACTTGATGCCGATTTTTATGAATTGTCTGCGGTTTCCGCTGGCAAGGACGATATTAGGCAGATAATTGCGGGTGATAAAAAAGAAACAAAAACAGGAAAGCCAAAAATTTTGTTTTTGGACGAAATTCATCGTTTCAATAAAAGTCAGCAGGATTTCCTCTTGCCTTTTGTTGAGTCGGGGGAATTGACTCTGATCGGAGCAACAACAGAGAATCCAAGTTTTGAAGTCATCTCGCCACTACTTTCACGATGTAGAGTGTTTGTTCTAAACGAATTATCAGAAGAGGAAACCAAAGAAATTATTGCGCGGGTAGAAAAAAGCGAGAAAATAAAAATAGATAAACCTTCCAAAGACTGGCTAGTCTCAATGTCCGGTGGCGACGCAAGACAGGCCATTGCCATGCTTGAGGCGACACTCAACCTGTATGGAAAAATAAATATTAAGAACCTGACAGAAACTCTACAATCAAAGTTTCTGCGTTATGACAAAAAGGGAGAGGAGCACTACAACACCATAAGCGCGTTTATAAAAAGCATGAGAGCAAGTCAGCCTGACGCAGCGCTTTATTACATGGCGCGAATGATTGATGCTGGGGAGGACCCAAAGTTCATTGCCAGGCGTATGGTCATATTTGCAAGTGAAGACATCGGCATAGCTCAACCGACGGCTCTCGTAGTGGCCAACGCGGTTTTCAGAGCAGTAGAAACTATCGGTCTTCCGGAATGCGCCATCAATCTTGCTCACGGTGTGGTTTATCTATCGCAAGCTAAGAAAAATCGCTCGGCTTATGATGCGTTGCAAGAAGCCATGGCTGATGTAAAAAAGTTCGGTAACCTGTCGGTACCTCTCAAGATACGTAATCCTGTTACTAAACTGATGAAAGAATTGGACTATGGAAAAGGATACGAAAAGTACACAAAAGAGGACCTGTTGCCAGACAAAATAAAAAAGAAAAAGTACCTGAAAGATTAAGATTTTAATCTCTTATAACTTTGTTCATGGGTGGATTTTTACAAAAAGAAAACCGCCCACCGAGAAAGCGAGACCAGGGTGGTCGGCTTTCTCTAGTGCGCGGTGTGTTTGTGGTTACTCTTCGCCGGGGTGTCCCCAGTCGAAGAAGATGCGGCCCTCCCTTTTTGTGACGTTACCGACGAGGTCTCCCACATCAACTCCTGGGTAGATGGAGTGTATGAGAGCCACGAAATTTCCATCTTCAGATTTCAATTCGTAGACCAGGGTCAGCATGTGGGTTTTTGGCGCCCTGATGTCAGTGCGGTCCAACTTCAGACGAAGTCCATGGCCCTTCCTGTTCAGATTGAAGTGCTCCAGATCATCCGGAGTGTAGCGGTCGATGTTGTCGGTGCTTTCCCACCCAACAATCTCGGGACATTCGATGTTAAGACTGCTCGTGCCAAGGTTTCGATCTAGGCAGGCCTCGTTGAGGTCATCGAGCAGTTCCTCGAGAACGCTTGCGTCCTCAAGTACCTTTTCGATGCAGTCCCATCGAGAGAAGTTCCCGGCTTTCCTGACGTCTGCTCCTCTGAAGCAGGTTGAAGCCAGACGTTCCTTGGTGTGGTACCGAGTTACGATATCCACCAAGATATCGGAGCGCAACAGTTTTCTGATGAACATAATTTTCCTCTCTGCCAGAGTTGCTCTGGTCCCAGGCCTGCTTTGCGGGTCATTCCACATTGTGCAGGACTTTTTCAACCAATATTAATACTATAGTTTTTATATTTTGTCAAATATTTGGTTTTGATGGATTTTCTTTGTTAAGTGGTAAACTATATATAAGTATAAAATTAAAAGTATGGAAAAAATAAAATCTATAGAAACAAAGCCTCTATCTATTATTGAATTGGCAGATAAATTGGGTAAACAGCACAAAAATATAAAGGACCTAATTTTGGCTATTAGAGAAGAGATAGCAAATCATTCGGATGCTGTTGGTGTGAGTTATAGACCAAAGACAATTATGGAATCTCGTTTTATTCCAGCACAAGAAGCTTTTGATAGGGGGATGTTGAGTTGTGGAGCAATGGTTAATATAACAGCTGAAATACTTAGACACCTTGGATATAGAGTCAAACTAATTCATGGAGAATCTTCTGAATCAGTTGATCATGCGTGGATCTCGGTATTTGACCCAGAAACAGATTCGTGGACACCGTATGATGTAACAAGGAAAGGTGCAGTAGTTCCAGATACAAACATTCCTAAAATAGAAGTTGATTCTTGGGAAGAAATTAAAGATCAAATAATAAAAGATCATGAAACTTTAGAGGAGAGAAGGCGAGAAAGAGGACTTCCAAAACCTCAAGAATCTGAAATATTAAAAATGGAATACCCACAAATTGCAAAAGAGATAATTGCAATGCGAGACTTCGATCAGGACATGCGCGAGAAAAGTTTAGAGGATGATTCGTGGGATGATGGGTTGGACAGAAAAAATACAGAAAGAATGAAGGAGATAATAGCAGAAATAGGATGGCCATCCATTTCAAAAGTTGGGGCGAATGCTTCCACTGCCGCTTGGTTGTTAGTTCAACATGCAGATCACGATGTTGAATTTCAGTCATATTGTTTAGGTCTCATGCAAGAGATGCCTCGTGAGGAAGTGCGCTCGGAAGACGTGGCACTTCTTACAGACAGAGTTCGTGTTAATAAAGGTTTACCACAAGTATATGGCACTCAATTTACACAAGTAGACGGTAAGCATGTGCCTAGAGATATAGAAGATCCAGAAAATGTAGACGAGAGGCGTAAGTTGGTTGGGCTAGACACTTTAGATGAAAATATAAAAAGAATGTATAAAAAATATCCAATAAAATAATTATTATGTTTAAAAGATATAAAGAATATGCAAAAAATAATCCAGAAGGGTATTGGTTTAAGGCCAAGTGGTATGGCTGGGGATGGACTCCTGTCACATGGCAGGGTTGGCTAGTTGTCTTGGTCTATATTGGGGCAGTTCTATTGTTCTCCTTAACTCTGGACGATAATTCAACCGACAGGGAAGTGGCCTTCACTTTTGTCTTACCTATTGTATTGCTGACAATAACTCTTATTCGGATTTGTTATAAAAAAGGAGAAAAACCAGGTTGGCATTGGGGTCCTCCGGAGGATAAAATAGAATAGTAAAAACCTCTCCGCGGTCGGTGACCACGGAGAGGTTGTGCGGGCGAAGCTACTTCTTTTCCTCGTCTTGCTTGCGAGGGAAGAGCTTGAAGTCGGTGACGATCTCGTCTGCCAGGTTCATTTCCACGGCCTGTTTGGCAGAGAAGTACGTCTGGTGGATCTCACCTTGCCGGAAAAGGTCCTTGATTTTCCCCGGGGTGAGGCCTGTACGTTTCTGGTACAGCTCCAGACGGCGCTCAGCGATCTCTCGCATGCGCTCTTGGAAGTACTTGATGTCACCATCTAGCTGATCCAGGTCGTCGCAGATCCAACGCTGGTCGTTCCTCACGTAGTGGACGAGTATGCGAGCTGAAGGCAACATCAATCGCCGACGACACATCTGCATGAGGTCCACTGCCATTGAAGCGCAGCTACCAATCATCAGTGCATCAACAGGGGAGTTGAGGATCGAGATTGTGTCTTCTAACTGGTGTGTGGGCGTAACACTTCCGCCACCGCTGTCGATCATGAGAGTGATGGGGTCAGAGCTGATGAAATCCAATTTTACCAACTCAAGCGCAGTTCTCTTGAGAGACTCGGAGTTGAGCTCTCCGCTTACCAACACCCTTCGGATTGCGTGCCAGTGACCCGTCCACCCACATACCTCCTTCTCGGATAGGAAGAATGGTAGGGAGGGTTTCTCTTTATCGGCCATTGTTGTGCTCCTTTGTTGGGGGATGATTCTAGTTTGATAATTACATAATATTATGATTTTGTCAATGAGTGCGTAATATCCCAATAGCTTGGAATCACCCAATCATTTAGGATGATTCACATGACATATACAACAAACCCACATATGCCCCGTATTCGACGAGAAGCTGCTCAGCTTGTATATAGAGGATGGAGCACACGGAAGGTAGCTCGACACTTCGGATTTAGTCAGAGTGTCATTGTAAAGTGGTACAAGAAATCAAAACTGTATGGATATCACAATATTCCTACGCAAAGCTCACGACCGAAGTCCCATGCACACCAACTGAAAAAGGAAGTGGTTGATCGAATCATCGTACTTCGAAAAGAACATGGTCGTACCAGTGAAGTGGTGCACCAACAATTGAAAAACGAAGGAGTGATAGTTTCACTCAACTCAGTTCGTCGAACCATTGATCGAGCAGGATTGATGAAAAAGAGGTCACACCTAAAACGGTGGCATCCACCTGTTGATCGTCCGATTTCCTTGAAGCCAGGCGACTTAGTACAGCTGGACACTGTTCATCGAATGATCGACAAGAAGAAACGATTGTACGTATTCACACTGATCGACGTATATTCTCGGTGGGTGTATGCCAAAGCATATGAAAAAATGAGTGGTCGAAGAAGTATTGAGTTTGTCACTGAAGCAGAGAAGAAAGCTCGCTTCCATTTTGATATGTTGCAATCAGATCATGGACCAGAATTTAGTATGTGGTTTGTTGAGCAGATGAAGAAGAACCATCGATACACAAGAATCGGCAAACCGAATGACAATGCACACATTGAAAGGTTCAACAGAACCCTTCAAGAGGAGTGTTTGGATCATGTATCGACTGATGTCGACACAATCAATTGTGCCCTGAAGAAATATTTGCAATACTACAATCACGAGAGATTACATCTCGGAATTTCACTTCGCACACCAGCTCAATTAACAGC
>JAUPVY010000014.1 GCA_030916785.1 Patescibacteria group bacterium | reverse complement strand
ATATTTAAAATACGCATCACCAGAAAAAATTGGTGCTTTAGCAAACACTGTACTGTTTTGATCAATGAAATAGCACTCTTCCTGTTTTTTAGTGTCTGAAACTACTTCTGTGCTTGAGGCCACAACGGATGTGCTCTGTCTTTCACACCAGAGAGCAAAAGGTTTTCTCTCTTTTATTTTTATAACTAAAGTCTGTAGACCATTTCTTTCTATGGTAATAGTATCTATTCTCCTAAAATTTTCTTTGAGATACTGCTCTAGCTCATCATGCGGATACCAAAAAACATTGTTCTTTGGATAAAGCCAAAAATATGAACCTTCCAAGTATTTGAGAGATGTGTCTTCTACATCATCTTGCGTTACCAGAACACCTCCACTAAGTTCAACACTTCTAATGCGTACCTCTATCCTGTGTGATAAATATGAAGAAAGGCCTATCAACAAGATAACAGCAAACAAAAATCCACCGAACTTCCAAAGTTTCTTTTTTCTCTTTTTTCTTAAATACTCCTCATGTGAAAGAGAATTGGTGGAGATCATAAATAATTTTCAATTATCAATTTTGCAATTTGCAATACCAATGTCTAAAATTCAGATTATTGTTTTGCGATAATCTTTTGACCACCCATATAAGGTTGGAGTACTTCTGGAATACGAATACTACCGTCTTCGTTTTGGTAATTCTCAACAATCATGATGAGAGGGCGTCCAGAAAGCGCTGTGTTGTTCAGAGAGTGCACGAATCGCATTTTACCTTCATCGTCTCTGTAACGAATATTCAATCTGCGTGTTTGGAAATCATGAAAATAAGAAGCTGATCCTGTTTCTCTGTATGTATTCTCTGATGGAAGCCAGACTTCAATATCATATTTTTTTACTTGGCCCAATCCTAAATCCCCTCCGCAATTGGCAACTACATGGTAAGGCAAACCTAGTGCCTGTGTTATTTCTTCTGTATTATTGTTTATCTCCTCGTGGTATTTCACCGACTCTGCATGTGAGGCCTCACACAAAACAACCTGTTCAAATTTGAAAAATTCATGGACTCTCAAAATGCCCTTAGTATCTTTGCCGTGACTTCCCGCCTCTCTACGAAATGCATTTGAAAAACCTAACATTTTTATAGGCAAATCTTTTTTATCCAAAACTTCATCTGAATAATACGACATCAAAGCCACTTCAGCTGTTCCTGACAAATAATCACCATCCTGAGTTTTATACAAGTCCTCTTCACCTTGTGGAATGTATCCTGTACCCATAAGAGTCTCTCTCCTTACAAGTGATGGAGTGATCATGGGAGTAAAATCTCCTTTCTTCAAAAAGAAATCTTGAACGAACTGCCAAAGAGCAAACTGAAGTCTCGCTCCATCACCCTTTAGAAAATACCCCCTGAACCCAGCTACTTTTGTACCTCGCTCCAGATCCAGCATCCCAAGGTTTTGCATTAGTTCTATATGATCCTTTGGAGTAAAATCAAATTTTGGAATATCTCCCCAAGTTTTTACTTCTCTATTGTCTTTGTCGTCTACCCCATCAGGCACAGAAACATCAGGAATATTTGGAACTGCAAGCATCAAGACCTGCCACTCATGCATTACTTTCTTTAACTCTTCTTCTTCCTGTTGCATTGCCTCCTTTAGCGCTTTCATCTCTCTAATCATCTGTGCTTTTTCAGATTCATCTTGTGTTCTAACCATTCTTTCACTGACCATATTCTGCTCAGCACGCTTCTTTTCAATTGAAGCAATAAACTCCTTACGTTTGTCATCTATGGCAACCAGTGCTTCTACATCAAAGTTAATGTGTTTTTTCTTGGCCCCCAGGTCTATGAGGTCTTTGTTCTCTCTAATGAATTTAATATCTAACATATATATAGTGTAGCAAAAATACGATATACTATACAAATATGGAGATTCGTAACCTTAATAAAAAGGATTTTCCTCCTCTTCTTCTAGAAATAAATGATCCGCCAAAATCCATGAGGATTATTGGAGAGTTGCCCCAAACAGAAAAATATTTGGCAGTTGTTGGTTCTAGAAAATATAGTGAATACGGAAAAGTAGTGTGTGAAAAACTTATTGAAGGTCTGCGGGGGTATCCAATCACAATAGTGTCAGGCCTTGCTCTTGGAATTGACTCCATCGGTCATCGCTCTGCCCTGCGGGCCGGGCTACCCACTGTTGCCATACCTGGTTCCGGACTTTCAGATAAAGTTTTATATCCGCCAAGCCACAAAAAACTTGCAGAAGAAATAGTTGAGAGTGGTGGAGCCATCATGACCGAATTTGAAGATGACTGCCCGTCATATCCATCAAATTTTCCACAACGAAACCGTATTATTGCTGGAATGAGTCACGCAACACTAGTTATTGAAGCAGAATTACAATCAGGAACACTTATCACATCTAAATATGCCATTGAATACAATAGGGATGTTTTCACTGTGCCCCACTCAATATTTTCGAAAACGTCAGAGGGTCCACACATGTTGCTTCGTCTCGGTGCTACACCCATAACACAATCGAGCGACATAATAACTGCCTTGGGACTAAACCCACATGAAGATTTATTTCAAAAAAGAGATTACTCCGACTGCTCCACGGACGAACACGAGGTCATAAACATACTGAACGAGCCCCTGTCTCGCGATGAGATAATAAGGCGCCTTGGTAAACCCGTTTATGTGACACAGACTATTATTGCCACCATGGAAATTAAAGGAATTGTTGAAGAAGTTATGGGAGAGATCCACCTTAAATAGACAGTTTTAAACATGATATAATATTGCCAGAGGGGGTTAGGACTATGGCTTCAACACCAGACACAGAAATTGCACTCTTTCCAAACATTGTTTGCAGTGACTGTGGCAAGAGAGGTGCAGTCTGCCGCAAACACTGGGGGCCACTTGTACCACCAAACACAGTAGGATTCTTCGACATGCCGTGCTGGATGGCGCGAGTCGAAGACTACTGTTTGGGCAACGAGATTCGCCCTCTTGGAAAGAAGCGATCTCTTCCGGAGGGTCTATAGTACAACAGGGGTTCCGTGAACATCGCGGGACCCTTTTGTCGTTATAAAATTGGACAAAAAATTATTTTGAGGTAATAATCAATCAAATGAAACTTTTAATTGTTGAATCTCCGGCAAAAGCAAAAACAATTTCTAAATACCTTGATGGAGAATATACAGTGGTTGCTTCTGTGGGACACATACGCGATTTACCAAAATCAAATAAAAAAGCCATCGATATAGAAGGTGGTTTTATTCCTCATTACGAAATATCAAAAGGTAAAGAAAAAATAGTTAGCGAGTTAAAAACTCTTTCAAAAAAAGCAACAGAAATCCTCCTCGCAACTGACCCCGACCGAGAGGGAGAGGCTATCGCCTGGCACATTGCCGAGGCAACAGGATTGAAACACCCAAAACGTGTTGTATTTCACGAAATTACGAAAGAAGCAGTGGTAGAAGCAATCAAACACCCCCGAGATATAGATGACAATTTGAAACAAGCCCAAGAGGCCAGAAGAGTTTTGGATAGACTTGTAGGATATGACTTGTCTGGACTTATTTGGAAGAAAGTTCGCTATGGTCTGTCAGCAGGCAGAGTTCAATCCCCCGCTCTCCGAATAATAATGGAACGCGAAAGAGAAATACGCGCTTTCAAAAGTCACACTTTTTGGGTTATCTCAGCTGATTTTAATACAGAAAACAAAAACTTCATGACGCTTGTCTGTGAAGAAGAACCAACAGATAAAAAAGTGCTGGAACATATTATTGAGACAGCAGAAAAAGCCGGCAAAGAAAACAAATGGTATGTAAAGGATGTAAAGGAATCTGATGTCAAAAAAAGTCCACGAGCTCCTTTCATCACCTCTACGCTACAGCAAACAGCCAGTTCTCGACTTGGATTCTCTCCATCCAGAACAATGGGTATTGCACAGAAACTATATGAAGCAGGACATATTACCTACATGCGTACCGACTCTACAAACTTAAGTACGGTGGCCATTGCACAGATTGCTAGTGTAGTTGAGAAAAAATTTGGAAAAGAATATTTACAAATCAGAAAATTCACAACAAAAAGCAAAAATGCTCAGGAAGCCCACGAGGCAATAAGACCGACGCATTTTGACATAGAACATGCTGGGTTCACAGATGAACAGAAAAAATTGTACGAACTTATTTGGAGAAGAGCATTGTCATCTCAAATGAAAGATGCGCAGACTTTGAGAACAAAGATCACAGCAAACGTAAAAGGACTTCCTGAAAAGAGTAGTATGCCGGATTTCTCCATAACTGGCTCCCAAATTAAGTTCCCTGGTTGGCTACTTGGAGATCCTGCGTCTAGAGGTGATGATGTAGAACTGCCAAAAGTGAAATCTGGAGAAAAATTGGAGTTAAAAAATGTTTCAACTGAAGAGAAACAAACAGAACCGCCCGGAAGATACTCCGAAGCCGGACTTATTAAAGAGCTTGAAAAAAGAGGTATCGGTAGACCTAGTACATACGCGTCCACAATCAAAACCCTAGAAGATAGAGGTTACGTGGAGAAACAGAACAAAGCTCTTTTCCCTACGGACACAGGTGACGTTGTTTCTAGCTTCCTTGAAGACAACTTTGCTGGCTACATAAGTGATAGTTTTACAGCCGACATGGAAGACAAACTGGACCTTATTGCTGAGGGCAAGGAAGAATATGTGAAAACTCTAAAAACTTTCTACAAACCATTCTTGGCTGAAGTAAAAAGTAAAGACAAAATGGATAAAGTCACCAACTTGGGTGACGCCGACTCAACTTTCAAATGTCCAACTTGTGGAGGTCCTATGATTATAAAACTATCTCGCGGTGGCAAATTCCTATCTTGTGCCAAATATCCAGAATGTGAAGGAGCACTCACTATGAACGGTGAAGAAATAAAAAAAGAAGAACCAATTGGTATTGACCCTGAAACCGGACTGTCTATTTTTATGATGGTTGGAAAATACGGTCCTTATGTGCAGCTCGGAGAAAGAGTAAAAGGTAAAGGTAGCAAAAAAGCTCCGAAACCAAAAATGGCTTCCATCCCAAAAAATAAAGAGTTGTCTACTGTCACTCTAGAAGACGCGCTGACATACCTGACTCTTCCAAGAGTACTCGGCGTTCACCCAGTTACTGGAGAGAAAATATCTGCTAACATAGGACGCTTCGGACCATACATAGTACACCAAAAAGATTTTCGCTCTCTTAAACAAGATGATGTTTATACAATAGAACTTCCTCGCGCACTTGAAATACTAGCTGAAGAAAAAAAGAAGAGAGGTTTCAAAAAGAAAGCTCCGGTTTCTAATTAATTTTTAAGTACCCAAAATCTCTTTCTCCTCATAACTTTTTAAAACACGCATAAATTTCTGCTGAAATTTTGCTCGACCTCAGCTACCCGCTTCCGCACGGTTTAAAAAAGTTATGAGTTCGACGAGATTTTAGACAACAGAAAAGGCCTCAACACGTAAAGCTCCACATTGTGTGAGAAACTTTCCTGTGTTGAGACCCGCCCCTGAACTTAGTCCGGGGGGTTCATTAGATGCCACGGAGGGGGCCAGACGTTGGCGCCACAGCGCCAACAGTGGATGTACTTCGCGTACATCCTGTTAGTGCTCCGAGTGGTAGTCATTCGGCTACCACACTTCTTGCACTTCTGGAAACCTCCGTCTACCTTGAGAGCGGCGACAACCGCCAACAAAACAATAACAGTGATTCCAACTCCGAACTCGAGTCCTGTCATCTTAACCTCCTAACCTGTATTATATCATATTTATACATAAAAATCAATACCATAACCAATTCACTCATTTTAATGTATAATCCAGGTATATGAACGATATCAAAGAGATTTTTTCTCTTTTGAATACCACAGATTCTAACGATATGGCGCTCATAGAAAAAGCGTACAACTTTTCCCTGAAAGCCCACACTGGACACGTGCGTAACAGCGGAGAACCGTACTTCAATCACCTATTCGCTACTGCCAAAAACATTGCGGAACTTGGTATGGGGGCCACAACCATAGCAGCAGGTTTCCTACACGACATTGTTGAAGACACTTCTGTTAAAAGAGAGGAACTAGAAAAAGAATTTGGACCAGAAATATTGTTTCTGGTTGAGGGTGTTACTAAACTTGGAAAAATAAAATATAGAGGCACAACCAGATACAATGAAAGTCTGCGAAAACTTTTTGTGGCAATGTCACAGGACATCAGAGTCCTTATTATAAAACTCTGTGACAGACTCCACAATATGCAAACCCTCCAGTATGTAAGACAGGAAAAACAGATGCGCATTGCAAAGGAAACTCTAGAAATATACGCGCCTATTGCAAGTCGCCTCGGAATAAAGAAACTCCAAAGAGAGTTGGAGGATTTGGCTTTCTCATATGTATATCCACAAGAGTACAAGGATTTACAAAAATTACTGAAAACGAAAGGAGAGGAACAGGAGAGATATCTAGAAAAATTTGAGAAACAAATAAAAAAGCATCTAGCAGAAAACAATATAATTCATTTTCGCATAGACCATAGAGTTAAGGGTTTGTATTCTTTATTCAAAAAACTCTCCCAAAAAGATATGGATATTGAAAAAATTTACGACATATCGGCTCTTCGCATAACTGTTCCAGAAATCCCAGATTGTTACAGAATACTTGGAATAATACACGGCTCATGGAGACCTCTCCCCGGTAGAATAAAGGACTACATCGCCTCCCCCAAGCTAAACGGCTACAGATCCATACACACCACAATTTTCTCTGGAGATGGAGGAATTATTGAGGTACAAATAAGAACAGAAGATATGCACAGAGAAGCAGAATACGGAATCGCCTCACACCTATCCTACAAAGAAGGATCAAAGAAAAAAACTACAAACCCAAGTCTACTCTGGGTTACAAAAATACTACCTGCCAAAAACCATACCGAGGAAGGCACGAGCAAGGTCGCTGCCGACATACCGCACTGGGTTAAAGAACTTGTAGAATATCAGAAAGAGGCCGGTGACGAATTTATAGAAGATATAAAAGATGACTTTTTCAAGGAAAGAATCTTTGTATTTACTCCTATCGGTGACGTAATAGACCTACCAAAGGATTCATCCGTTGTTGATTTCGCCTACGCAATACATACTGACATCGGTAATAAAATGGCGGGAGCAAAAATAAATGGCAAATTTGTTGCCATAAACACTACACTCCAAAATGGAGACTGTGTAGAAGTAGAAACCAAGAAAAACGCAAAACCTAGTAGCAAGTGGATTCCCTACTGCAAAACTACAGTAGCCAAAAGACACATCAGAAGTGAACTAGAGAAAAATAAATAGTGATCCTTAAACACTGAAATTTTTGATGGAATAAAGTTCGTCTTCAGTGTTTTCATCTTCTTTTTGTTGTTCTGGTGTTCTGTCGTCCATATTATTCAAATCCTCTATAGTCATTTCGGCAATACTTGGATCACGAACATATTCCGGAGTAAATTTATTTTTAGGTGGAATTGGGTTTTCTGCCATGTGTCTTTCTAGTCTTTCTGTTGGAGAAGATATTTTGTTTGTTTTTATTAACTCCAAAATATCCTTAAGATCCTCGTTAGAAAAATAATCTATCAAAATCTTGCCCCCGTTTTCTCTTTTCTCTATTGAAACACGGGTACCTAGAGTCTCTGTCAATTTTTCTTCAAGTTCCTGGGTCTCAGGATCCAAGGTAATCCCTTTCTTTCGTATCTTGTCATAGGCTATTCTGCGACCTATGGCTTCTGCTTCACGCACTGTAAGCTTCTTGAACATTATCTCTTTGAAAAGAGTGCTCTGTTCTTCTACCCTGTCGCCGAGCATCATAAGAGGTCTCGCGTGACCTTCTGATATTTTACCGAGAGACAATGCGTCTAGAATTTCTGGGGGAAGCGCGAGGAGTCTTACAGAGTTAGAAACATACTCACGACTCTTCCCTACTTTCTTGGCGATGTCCACATGTTTGAAACCAAACTCATCTATGAGACGCTGGAATGCACGGGAACGATCAACTGGATTCAAATCTTCACGTTGTATGTTTTCTATGATAGCTAGCTCCAATTTCATCAGATCATTTTCCTCATCTCCTACCTTTATTAAGGCTGGAACCTGAGTTAGGCCAGCCAGTTTTGAAGCCCGGAGTCTTCTCTCGCCAGCGATAAGTTCATATTCAACAGCGAGTCCACCATCCTCTTTTGGAACCTCTTTACGAGTAACAACAAGTGCTTGAAGCACCCCATATTGTCTTATGGAGTCAGATAGACTTTGGAGTTGCGCCGGGTCAAACTCTCTTCTTGGTTGAAATGGATTCGGGTGTATCTTTTCTACATCAATCCAGAAAACGGAATCATTATAAAACTGTGTCATGAGTGTATTTTATCACGAAATTGATTTTTTAGTAAAATAAATATAGACTATAAAAGTTCCCATTGCCGGAGTGGCGGAATTGGTATACGCGCGCGACTCAAAATCGCGTCTCGCAAGGGATGGAGGTTCAAGTCCTCTCTCCGGCACAATGAACGAAGTGAATTTGACAGCGGTGAAGCCCGGCTTCACCGGAGGACTTGAACGACGGAGCGGGTACCAACCAAGCATGGTTGGTCGCGAGTCGGTGCCCAGACGAAAAAGTTTTGACGAAAACTTTTTGAGTCGAGGGAAAGACTCCTCTCGTTCTCAATCACCACAATTAGAATGAAACCTAAAATCCTAGTCATCCTGGGCCCTACTGCCACAGGTAAATCTGACCTTGCTGTACAAATCGCCAAAAAATACAATGGCGAGATTATTTCTGCTGACTCGAGACAAGTATATACCGACTTGGACATAGGCACTGGTAAAATCACAAAAAAAGAGATGCGGGGTGTTCCCCACTACATGCTGGACGTAATAACTCCCAAAAAAGTTTTCTCTGTATCGGATTGGCAGAAACAAACAAAAAAGATAATTGCAGATATAATTTCCCGTGACAGACTTCCCATAATCTGCGGAGGTACTGGATTCTATATTCAATCAACAGTAGATGATATTGTCTTGCCAGAAGTTCCGGCCAACAAAGAATTACGCAAAAAACTAGAGAAAAAGAGCCTTTCTGAACTTCAAACTATTTTAATGAAACTAGATCCTGAGCGCTTGAAAAATGTGGACGCAAAAAATCCTGTGAGACTGATACGAGCTATTGAAATAGCAACAGAACTTGGCACCGTTCCGAAAATAAAAAAGAATAAAAGTCAGCATGAATTCCTACAAATAGGATTGACCCTTCCTGACGACGAGTTGAAAACCAGAATTCACAATAGGCTACTCTCTCGTGTTAAGAAAGGAATGATTAAAGAAGCACAAATTTTACACAAAAATGGTTTGTCTTGGAAAAGAATGTGGACACTCGGTTTGGAGTACAGATATATGGCTGAATATTTAGAGGAGAAACTGACAAAAAAAGAATTTTTGGAAAAACTAGAGACTGAAATCTGGCACTATGCTAAACGCCAAATCACTTGGTTCAAAAGGGACAAGAAAATAAAGTGGTATAAACCTGGGGATATAAAAAATATTGAGAAGGAAGTTGGGAAATTCCTAGAGTAAGCCAAATTTGATAATTTTATATTTTTGACTTATTGTTCATCTAATGGACACTCTAAACACCATAGTTAAGGAACTGAAAAAATGTAATTACAAAATTTCTACTGATTCTAGAAAGGATGTTTTGGGCTCAATCTATTTTGCCATAAAAGGAGAGGTATTTGATGGTAATGATTTTGTAAATGAGACCCTGAAAAGAGGCGCCAAATGGGCTGTAACTGATAATCCAAAAAACAAAGGACCCAGGGTTTTTCTTGTAGAAGATGCCCTAAAGACACTCCAAATGATCGCTCTGGAATACAGAAAAGAATTTAAAATACCAGTCATTGTGATTGGAGGTTCTAACGGGAAAACTACTAGTAAAGAACTCCTGCGTGATGTCCTAAAAACAAAATACAAAGTCCACTCTACAGAAGGTAGTTTCAATAATCACCTTGGAGTACCTCTATCTATTCTTTCAATGAAAAAGAAAACAGAAATTGCTGTGTTTGAAATAGGCGCCAATCACCCTAAAGAACACACGGCACTTTTGGAAATAATAAATCCGACGCACGTGGTGGTTACCAACAACGGAATGGATCACCTAGAGGGTTTTGGCTCTCCTCAGGGCTCCAGGAAAGCAAACAAGGAAATCTACGACTGGGCCGTTCAAAAC
>JAUPVY010000013.1 GCA_030916785.1 Patescibacteria group bacterium | reverse complement strand
AACTAGGGCAGGTACATCTTTCGTTGTTGCATAAAAAACAGTAACACCAAGAAGTGCGAGACCCACAACAAGTAGACCAGTCACAGTTCCTCCTTTGAAAGCAAGAGACAAAGCCTCTTTTATTCCAGCTTTGGCTGCCTCTGCTGTTCTAACATTAGCTCTAACGGACACGTTCATGCCGATATAACCAGCTAGAGCAGATAATACGGCTCCAACTACGAATCCTATGGCCATAACCCATCCGAGTTTAGGAATAAAACCAATAACAAGAAACAAAACAACAGCAATCATGGCTATAGTTTTGTATTGTTTGTTTAAATAAGCACCTGCACCTTCTTGAATTGCTTTAGCAATTTCTTGCATTCTTTCGTTTCCAGCACTCTTTTTTAGAATTGATTTTGCCAAAAAAAGGCCGTAAACAATAGCGACAACTGAAGCTACTAAGGCAAACGTAAGATAACTATTCATATGATTTGTTAATTTCCGACTTTATGGTCGGGATTGATAATAAGAAATACTATAGACAATTTCGTCTATTTATACAATGCTTTCCTCTGGTTCGTCCTCCTCTATATCCAGTGCTTCTTTTGGAGCTTCTGGCTTAGTTCCTGCTGATTGTATGTCTATTTTCCAACCTGTTAGTTTCGCGGCTAGACGAACATTCTGTCCACCTTTACCTATGGCAAGTGACTGTTGTTCCTCAGAAACCACCACAGTTGCTTGTTTTTCTTGTTCGTTAAGAGTAACTGACAGGGCTTTTGCAGGGGATAGGGCATCCTCAATAAATTTCTTTGGATCCTCTGACCACTCTATAATGTCTATTTTTTCTCCTCCAAGCTCTGACATGACTGTTGAAACTCTAACTCCTCTTTGTCCAACCATTGATCCAACAGGGTCAATGTGTGAATCTGTTGTTCCTACGGCTATTTTTGTTCTGCTTCCAGCCTCTCGTGCTACTGATTTTATTAAAACAGTGCCGTTTGCGATTTCTGGAGCCTCTGCTTCAAATAGTTTTTCCAAAAGCTTTGGATGTGAGCGAGAAAGACGCAGGAATACGCCTTTTCCAGACTCTTCTACTCTATATAGGTAAGCTCTAACTCTTTCACCTTGGCCAAATCTTTCACCAGGAATTTGCTCTTCGTATGGTAGGAGGCCAGTAGCACGTCCCATATCAATAAATACATTACCTCTCTCTATTCTTTGTACAGTACCAGTTACTATTTCACCTTCTCTTTTGCCATACTCTGCCATAACACTGACTTTTTCTGCCTCGCGGATCTTTTGCATGATAACTTGTTTTGCTGTTTGTGCTGCAATACGGCTGTAGTCGTCTTGTGCTTCAAGAGGGAAGACCATTTCTTCACCTAGAACAACATCTTTCTTTATTCTACGAGCATCTCCAATCATTATGTGATGTTCTGGATTATACAAATCCATCTCTACTTCACCTTCTTTGATTTCTGTGGGAAGTTCATCTTCGTCCATGACTACAGTACTTTCGTCTACGACAATTTTAACCTGAAACATTTCAGCTTTTCCTGTGTTTATATCAAATTTAGACCTTATTATTTGGCCTTTTTTACCATATTCTTTCTTGTAAGCAGTGGCTAGAGCAAGCTCGATAGCTTCCAAGATTTTTTCTCTAGGAATACCTCTTTCTTCTTCTAGCTGGGCTAGGACACTGTTAATCACCTTTAAATCCATCATATTATTGTTTGTTACGAGCTTCCAAATTTGGCGAAATTCTTTGTTAAAAATTTAAAATTCTCGTCAATGTACGACATGTACATCTCCTCGCATTTTAAATTTTTGCCTCGAATTTCATCCAAATTGTGAAACCTCTTGTGAATAATTGTTTATAAATTTTTACTTCTTTATTCTACCCTATATTTGGGTAAAAAAATGGCCCGCCCGGGTGGGCGAACTTCAATAACACTATATTATCACAGAACATGCATTGTTGTCAAACATTAAAATGGGACGTTTAACATCAAAGTACATCGTCTTGATTATTTAATACGCTTTGTTAGAATATAATCATGTCATTTGAATCTAGGAAAATTAGCGATTCTCTAGAAGCGGGACCAGAAGATCTTTTAGATAAGAAACTTTTTGATACGGGTGTCATGGAGTTCGAAACAAAAGCTCAATTTATTGAGAGTGAATTGGAAATGGCAAAAGCAAAACTGTTGGAAGTTAAGTTGCTCGGTCAGGCTGAATCAATAAAACAGGCAGAGGATAAAATTAATGAACTCGAAGTGGTTCTTGCAGAAGCTAAGGAAAAATTAGTAAATGTTTATGTCGGTTTAATACCAACCTTAATAGATGATAAGGTATTGTTAAGGCATTTAAAACAAAGAATAATTCAAAATAAATTACTAAGTAGAGAGCAGAGAATGACAATTTTGGATATTTTGGGTGATAGAAATTAATCAAATTAATTACTAAATAACAAAAAAACATGAGCTTTGAATCAATGCCATCTACTAATGATGAACAAAAACCGGAGAGTGTTCAAGAAAGTTTGGAAAAATGGGATGAAATAAAAGATATAGACTTAAGAAAACTTGATTCTAGTAGCCCAGAAGAATATCTAGAGTTACTATCAAATGAACAAATCCAAAGGGCTGTTGATTTTCTGGATAGAGAGATAAAGAGTGTTATTCATTCTGATATGAATAATGATTATATGAAGACAGAATTAATGAAACGACATTCTCACACAATGGAATTGTTGGTTGCAGAACAGAAGCGAAGAAATGAAAGTTTACTTGAAAGTAAACAGTAGTTTAATAATAAGAATTTGTCTATTTAGTAACTAAATAACACATAAATATGAGTTTTGAATCGGCGCCAAAATTTGTAGATGAAAAAAGTGATAAATTAGAGTCTCGTCCAGATCCTAAAGACGAGATTGATTTTGAAAATGATCCTAAAAATAAATCTACGGAAGCAAAACTTGAAACCATAGATCATGCTTTTGACGAATTGTTGGAAATAGCAGCCCATTCACCAGAAGCTCAGAAGATAGCTCTTGAAACCGCGATTGCCCAAATGAGACAGATTGCTGAGCAGATGAAGAATGTCCGTGACACGAAAAACCTTCAGGAGTTAAAAGTTTTGATGATGAAACAGTGGCAGGAAATAAGAAATATTGCTGGGGGAGACGAAGGCGTCATTTCTGCTATTACTTCATGGGGTAAAAGATTTGTTGAGGGGAAGATTATATTCTACGATATGATCAATGACGTTAAAGATGAGTTAATTGATAAAGCGCAGGAAATACAAGAAGCTTGGAACGATATGCAGATAGGAATAGGGGCTGTTTCCGGTATTCTAGGTGTTTCCGGAAGACTAGAATCTATATGGGCTTTAGAATACAGAGATTTTAATGAGCAAGAAGATGGAAAACTGGAATTTGAATCGGCCCAAGATTATTTTAGTAAATTTATAAAATCACTGTTAGATCTTGAAAGAGGTTTCGGACCGGGTGATGTTGATGTCAGAAGGATCAATAACTTTTTTAGTAAGTTAAACCTACTGTTCAGAAAACTTTCTGAAAGATTACATGGCTCTGAATCTATTTACAAGGAACATCCAGAGGCGGTTACTACTCTTGAAGATGTCGTAAAACTTTCAAAAGTACTATCTCAAAAAACTAAAGAGGCGAGTAAAATATTTAAGGTGGTTAAAAAAATACAAGATACCCACTTTTTACAGTTGTACAACGAAGCTGGTTCTGAATAAGGTGGCTATCTAAATAAAAAATTAAAATCAAGTTTTTATCTGTTTATCCTCCTAAGATATTCCCGGATCTCTTTTTCCGTGTACCCAAGTAATTTGCCCATTTCACGATGATTGTCTTCGTCTTCTAAATTTGTCGGAATGGGAGGTGCCTCCTCACCAACTTTCACTTTTAGATGGTCAGTATTATAATTTTTCAACATACGTACCATTCTGTGTGCATTAAATTCTTGGTCTTGTTGATAGTATATAAATGTGGGTTGGCTGGTTTTTTCTACAACCATTCTTTTGCCATTTATCATTTGGGTAGTAAGGAGAGGTAGATCTATTTTTAGGCAAGACAAATTTGTCTCGTATGGCGTAGAGGTCATGGCAATCGGTTTAATACCTTGTTCTACGGCTTTAACTTGGTCTGCCTCCATAAGTTTAGATAATTCGCCCTTAAATTCTTTAATATTTTCTGATCCTTGTTTAAAATTTTCCATAAAATAATTATAATTTACTCACTTTTTATAATATTATCAATCAAAAGAACGAGAGATGCGGTGGTATTGTTTATTGAATGGGCTAGGACAGCATGATCAAATCCTCTGTGTCTTATTAGATACCAATAAAATATACCACCCATAAACTCACTTAAGGGAATTGTGCTGTTAAATTTTATTTCACCAAAAGAATCTTTGTCTACATTATGAAGAAGACCAAATAAAATCGCAGCAGGGATACCAGCACCCCATTTATTACCTTCACTACCAACAAATAAAGAGGGGACTAGTCTGAACATGGTTTCTTCAGAAAATGGTCCGACGACATTGGCATTAAATAGCATTGAAAACGGTTTTTCTTTTAACGCGGTGATAAATTTTTCATTATTAGAAACAGGAATTCCAAGTGATTCAGCAATATTGGAGGCGATTGCCTTTCCAGCAATAACAAAGGCTGACTCAATAGAAGTTTCTAAATATTTTGCTTTATCTGGGTTGAAAAACTGATTAGCTGAATCAGCTGGTATCAAGTTGTCTGACTGTGAAATATCACTATCTTCTGTAGCTGAAACATTTGTTGTTGTGATGCCAATTAGTAATGCAGTCAATAATTTTGTAAAGTCCCTGCGGTCAATCTTACCAGTAGATGAAAATACTTTATCTAAATGTACGTCTTTTTGCGACCCACCTCTTTCATTATCTGGAGCGATTACTTTTTTTATAAAATCGCGTCTTGATGTGTTTTTTATTTCAGGCGCATCTTCCGGTATTTGCTCAAATTTACTCATAGTTATGTGTCAACGTAAACTAGTTAGGCAGTTTTTCGGGTTTTTCAATACTTTCTCCGTCCTCTCTTTTTATTTGTTCAACTTCTTCCATTTGTTCTATTTCATCAACCCTTATAAGCATCTCTTTTCCATTTTCGTATAATAGTCTCTTAAATCTTTCGCCATCAGTAATGCTCTTTTCGCACACTGAAATAAGTTTTTGCAAATGTGCAACTTGGCCATCTTTGTCTTCTAGTATCGCCCTTCGGTCATTTACGTTCGTCACATTTTCGTTCAATATTGCATCCAATCTTCTCTGTAATTCCGCAAGTTTTACTCTCCAAAACCGATTTTGCTCCTCTGTTTCTTTTATGTCGGCAATATTTTTGTCCAATATTTCTTTGTATAGTGAATCTTCAAACTGCTCTACTTCAGGTGGTTTTTCCATATGATGTATGTTATTATTTGAGTAATATAATAATTTAATATACTTTACATCATAGCATATAATAAACAGATTTTATGAAAGAAAGTTTTATATTAAACGAGTCAGAGTCAGTTCTTGCAAGATCTGCAAAGTGGATCGCAGAGCAGGGGGTAGATCTAACGAAGGCTGGTATTGTCGCTGGTTTAGCCACAGCACTGGTGAATGAAGGCTTAAATGCGATTCAACCCGGCCTCGGTTGTAACTTTTCTGACCCCGGATGGTCCACAATGTTTGTGGTGGCACTTAGCGGAAGTTTAGCTGAGGTAAAAAAAAGAAAACATGAATGAAATTGAACAAAAACTAGTTTCCTTAGGAATGACAGAAGAACAAGCTTCTCAGGCAATTAAAGATGTGGAAGGAATTATTTCAAAAAAAATCTTATCATATTATTTAACAAAACTCAGTCCTGAAGAATTATCTCAAATTGAATCGCTGTCTGAAGGGGAGATCCCTCACTATCTAGGTCAAAACAAATCTAAGTTGGGACAACTTACAAAAGAGGATGTTGAAAGAATCACATCAGAAACTTGGGGGGACTATTTTGCTTCAGTTGGTGAGTAAAATTTAAATGCAAAAGACCTCGCGCTACATATCCGGTCTGGATTTGGCGCGAGGTCTTGAATGACAGCAGAGTTAGTATTTTTTCTTGGGTGAGTTCCTAACCCTCTCTTTCATTGCGCTTATGTAAGCGCGGAAGTCCACCTCAGTAACACGGAACACTCGTCCAATCTGGAAAGCGACGAGCTCCTTCTTGGCAACAAGTCGATACACCGTCTTGTTGTCCACCCGGAGAATCTGCCCGATCTCTTCTATTGTGTAGATCTTTCCCAGCTCTCCTGCTGCTTTATTCATGGTTGCCTCCGGGTAATATTATACATTCGTTAATTTATCGTGTCAATCTTCCGGAGAGGTTGTTCTGAGGGCTATTTCTTGCTGGGTTTTATGACCAATTTCTGGTTTATTTTCTGGAATCTTTCGGTTTTTTTGCCATTTACTGTTGTGCTCTCCAGAAACATTTTGGTGGGCCTTGCCCAAGTACCACCATCTTCTAGATGAATATAAATAACCATAGGTTCTAGTGTCTCACTGTGCAGTGCCTCACACAAAACTTTCACTTTTGTTCCTTTGTAATGTTTGTAAGTGCCTCCAATTTCTAGTTTTTTCATAGACAGATTATATCAACCAAAACATTTATTAACAAACCAGCGAACTTGTACACATTTTTATGTAATGTCATATTTTTTTCTGGTATAATATAGGTAACAAAATTCTAATTTGAAAATTTAATCATTGTTAATTGATTGAAAATTGAAAATTAGAAATTGAAAATTTTTAACTCATGCACATAGAAGAAGCACAACTAAAAGAATTTATTTTAGACTCGGGACTGGTTTCGCGTGGTGATGTTGAGGTGGCAGAAAACGAAACCAAGGAAACTGGTATAAGCATAGGAAAGTCTTTGGTAAATAAAGGCAAAATGACAGAGGACGATTTGCGTCGTATGCAAGCCTATATTCTAGGTATTCCTTTTGTTGATTTAAAAAATGAAAAACTTCCTTTTGATGTTCTTTCTCTTATTCCAGAACCTATCGCACGAAATCACAATATTGTTGCTTTCAAAAAAACAGATACATCTCTTGAGGTTGCTATGCTCGATACCGAGGACCTAACGGCTATTGATTTCGTAAAAAAGAAAGTTGGTTTGAAAATTCTTCCTCGTCTTACAGACGCAGAGTCTATGAAGAATGCTATTTTGCAATATCAAAAATCTCTCAAGGCAGAATTCGGTGACTTGATTCAGAAGGATGCTAATGCTTTGAAAAACATTTCTGATGATCCAGAAGGAAATGCAAGTGAGGAGGATTTGAGGAGGCTTGCGGACGATGTTCCCGTGGTTCGTATCGTAGACACTCTTTTGAAACACGCTATTTTGCAAAATGCATCAGATATTCATATAGAACCACAAGAAAAAGAGCTTCTAGTTCGATATCGTTTGGATGGACTTTTGCATGACGCCATGATTCTGCCAAAAAATATGGCGGGAAGTATTGTGGCTCGTATAAAAGTTTTATCGAGTTTGAAACTAGATGAGAAGAGGCTTCCTCAAGACGGTAGGTTCAAAATAGATTCAGACGGAGAAAAAGTTTCTTTCCGTGTTTCAAGTTTGCCAACATATTATGGTGAGAAAATCGTTATGAGACTCTTGCGTGAAAATGTTTCGGGATTTACTTTGGAATCTCTGTGTTTCCATGGGGAGGGTTTGGAGAGAATACATGACGCGGTAAAATCTAGTACAGGAATGATTCTAACCACAGGTCCTACTGGTTCAGGAAAAACTACAACTTTGTACACGGTTCTAGATATTCTGAATACTCCAGATGTGAATATTTCTACCATTGAAGATCCGATTGAGTATCAAATGAAGAGAATAAACCAAACTCAGGTTCGTCCTGAAATTGGTTTTACTTTTGCAAACGGTCTTCGTACTTTGGTTCGACAGGACCCAGATGTAATAATGGTTGGAGAAATTCGAGACAATGAAACAGCGGGTCTTGCTGTTAACGCGTCTTTGACTGGTCACGTCGTGCTCTCAACTCTCCACACTAACTCCGCAGCAGGTGCTATTCCTCGTCTTATGGATATGAAAGTTGAACCTTTTCTTTTGGTGTCAACAATAAATATCATTATTGCCCAGAGACTTGTTAGAAAACTTACTGATCAGAAAGAAAAATACTTTCTTACAAAAGCGGAATTAGAAACATTGGGCAGGTCTGTTGATTTGGATAAAGTTTTGAAAGCTTTGAAAGAAGAAAAAGTTGTCGGCAAGTCAGATGATTGGTCAGAAATACCTTTCTGGAGACTAAAGAAAGATGTACCAGCAGGGGAGGGTTATTCTGGACGTATTGGAATACACGAGATTATGAAAGTTTCTCCAGCTATCAAGGAAGTTATTTTGAAGTCAGGAACAGCGGATGCTATACAGGAGATAGCAGAGAAGGAAGGGATGCTTACTATGTTTGAGGATGGGGTTTTCCAGGCGGTTCAAGGACTAACCACCATAGAAGAAGTTCTTCGCGTAATCTCAGAGTAACAGCTACGGTCTTTTTGCCCGATTTCTGCGTTGGAATTTCAAAAATCCTCGTCAATGTACGACATGTACATCTCCTCGCATTTTCTCATTCCGCCTTGAACTCGGCCAAAAATCCACGTAGCTTATTTTACTACCGACTGTCGGTGGTTTTTGAAAGTTTCTTGACCTGACAGGTCAAGAATTTACTCACTTCGTTCACGGTCTTGACGTGGAGGGCTTTTGGGTGTATAATACATAGGTAACGGTTCTTTAACACAATACTTGCATTTGCCACAGCAGAAAGTGCCTTACTCCATACCAACCCGACGGGTTAGTAAAAACAAGACTTTCTCTGCTGTGGCAAAACCAAAACGGCTAGCCCAACAGCAGAAACTTCGTGTAGAAGAAAGGAGCCTGACCATGGACATGAACATGCTCAGGCGAGCGCTCTGGGGTTTCCTCAGACCGCTCCTGCAACTGGTCACGAACCTCCTCAATCCGGAAATCGGTGAGGAGTGGATGATTGAGTTCAAGAAGTTCCTCCGCAAGGAGGGGTGCTGGGTGACGAAGAAGGCCATTACCATCGTTCGTAACCGCTTCAAGTTCGCCGAGTTCATCGGGCAGCGGGGACTGAGAATTGTCGCGAACGAAACGGACAAGCGTTCCGCAGCTCTGACCGAGCTGGATCTGGACAAGGTCCGGTTCGTCACGATGCTGAAGGGTGAATCGTACATCTCAGGCGAAGAGAACCTCTATCGCTTGAAGGCGTCGGGAAAGATCCGGCTGGACGCAGACGTGTTTTACACGCTCTGGACCAAACAGCATCTCATCCCAGAGAGTTGGAAGGAGAAGATGGAAGATAACATCCGTTATGTCTTCTTCGACGGAACCATCCTCCGGCATCCATGCGGTAGCCACTGCGTTCTGTACCTGTACTGGAGTGGCTTTACCTGGGACTGGAACGTGCTCTTGCTTGACACGAATCGAGTCGCCGATTATGTGTCTGCCGTCCTGGAACAGGCGGCGTAGTACAAGACCCAGGGTGGGGTGGCCTCTATGGCACCCCACAAGGGTAGCACTCGATATGGATTCCATGTCGGGTGTTTTTTCGTGTAAAAATTTTGGCTGTTCTATGAAAAAGATGTTTAATTACAGAGACTGCGGAATTAATTAGAAAACAACGACGAGGAACGCCATCATGTGGATTTTAGATTCATGTTTTAGAGACTGCGGAGCTAGTTAGAGAATGACAACGAGATGCGCCAGCCTGAAGCACTGTTTGAGGAAGTTGTACTCAACGACGAGTTTGCGGGAAGGCCAGCATCGAGTGCCGCATTCTCTTGACTGGCGAGCGAGAGCAAAAGTTCAGCAGAACTTTATGCGTGCTCTAAAACATGAATCTAAAATAAAACTTTATACACATTTTTTATGTAAATAAAATTTATTTTTGATACAATTAAGGTAGTTAAAATTTATTTTTACTCTTTTTCTTTCAACTTGATAACTTTAAACTTTTAACTCTCCTATGACACTATTTCATTATAAAACAATTAGCAAAGAAGGTAGAACTGTGGAGGGCACAGCAGAGGCGCAGGACAAGTTTTCTCTTTATCACTCTGTGAAGCAAGACGGTAGTACTGTTGTTTTTGCTGAAGAAGTAAAAAAGAAATCGGCTTTCATGTCGTTCGAAATGCCATTTTCCGGTAGTGTAAAAGCTCACGACAAAATAATCTTCGCAAGAAACCTTTCCAAAATGATTGAGGCAGGGCTTCCTATTACTCGTGCACTTTCTATATTACAGAGACAGAGTAAAGGCACTTTCAAAAAAGTTATTTCAGGGCTTTATGATTCTCTTTCTAGAGGCGTGACGTTTAGTGATGCAATGAAAGATTATCCAAAAATATTTTCAACACTATTCGTATCCATGGTTCGTGCCGGTGAAGAGTCAGGCAACCTTTCTTTTGCTCTGCAGAACGTTGGTCTGCAAATGG